>NZ_JAZVJO010000461.1:0-12157 GCF_059453735.1 Peribacillus sp.
ATAATGTATGTGATTTCAGGGGGTTTGATACGATGAAAAATAACGAAAGAACTAAACAGACACGTCTGCGTCCTTTTTTTGATTTTTTCAAGGACAAGCGAACAAAAAAATACTCAAGGATTACATACCAGGTTGTCTGGAATTTAACGCTTTTATTCATACTTACACTGATACTCGGTTTTTCATTTGCAGGAGGCGTTGGGGCTGGTTACTTTGCTGCGCTTGTTAAAGAGGAGCCAATCAGATCAAAAACAGACCTAAAAAAAGACTTATACAATTATGAAGAAACCTCAGAAATCTATTTTGCCAATAAGGTTTATCTCGGCAAACTCACATCTGATTTGGAACGTGAAGAAGTTTTATTAAACCAAATGTCAACACATCTTACAGACGCCATCATAGCCACAGAGGATGAATATTTCTATGAGCATGAGGGTGTCGTACCAAAAGCCATTATGCGTGCAATCTTTCAAGAGATGACAAACGCCTCTGTTCAATCAGGCGGAAGTACGTTGACACAGCAATTAATTAAGAATCAAATCCTAACGAATGAGGTATCTTTTGAGCGGAAAGCAAAAGAAATATTGCTTGCACTTCGCGTTGAAAAGTTCTTTGAGAAAGAAGAAATACTTCAAACCTATCTTAATATCTCAACATTCGGCAGAAACTCATCTGGTAAAAATATTGCAGGGGTTCAAGCTGCCTCACAAGGGCTTTTTGGAATAGAAGCTAAAAAGCTTAATCTTCCTCAGTCTGCCTTTATTGCCGGGTTACCTCAAAGTCCATTTGGCTATACTCCATATACCCAAAAAGGAGAATTGAAAACAAATCTCGAGCCAGGTCTAAATCGAATGAAAACGGTTCTAAAGAGAATGTTTGATGGCGGCTATATCACTGAAGCAGAATATAAAGATGCACTAGCTTATGACCTCGTAAAGGATTTCATAGGACCTCAACCACAACCCTATGATGAATACCCTTGGGTTACTTATGAAATTGAAAAGCGTTCCGTAGAAATTCTCACAACCATCTTTGCAAAAGAAGCCGGATACAGTGAAAAAGACCTTGAAAAAGATAAAGATTTAAAAGAGCAGTATACGACCATAGCAGATCGTAAGCTTCATCAGAACGGGTATAAAATTTATTCGACAATCGATAAAAAAATATATAATAAAATGCAAAAAGTAGCAACGAATTACCAGTATTACGGTAATTCAAAAAAACAGAGAATAACAGATTCAGAAACAAAAGAATCCAAGGCTATTGATCAACCAGTTGAGACCGGAGCCATCCTCATTGAAAATAAAACGGGTAAAATACTTAGTTTTGTCGGCGGCCGGGATTATTCACGCGAACAATTGAACCATGCAACTGCAGCGAAGCGGCCAAATGGGTCCACCATGAAACCGCTGCTCGTCTATGCACCAGCCATTGAGTTAGGCAAGATTTCTCCTGCTTCCATATCCGTTAATGTACCCATTAAAATTGGTGGATGGGAGCCTAAGAACTACGGAGGCAGTTATTCAGGTTTAACCACCGCACGTGAAGCTCTGAAAAAATCGCATAATGTTCCGGCAGCAGTCTTTTACATGGATATTATTAATCAACGGCCAGCTAATTACTTGAAAAAAATGGGCTTTACTTCACTTGTTGAAGGAGATTACGTTAACCCATCGATGTCACTCGGAGCTCTCAGAGATGGTGTGACAGTAGAAGAAAATGTGAATGCCTATTCGACTTTTGCTAATAATGGAGACTTTGTTGATGCCTACATGATTGATAAAATTGAGACAAAGGATGGTAAAGTTGTTTATAAACACAAAACAAAGCCAGTCGACGTATTTTCACCACAAACTGCTTATCTTACAGTAGATATGATGCGCGATGTCATAACCAGCGGTACAGCTGCATCCTTAAGTAACCGACTCGCCTTTTCTTCTGACTGGGCAGGAAAAACGGGGACAGGTCAAGATTATAAGGATGCCTGGTTCGTCGCAACTAATCCTAACGTAACTTTCGGAACGTGGATGGGGTATGATACGCCAAAACCGCTGGAACAAACGTATAAAGGACTCTCCTATAGTAAGCGGAATATTTATCTGTGGGCTGATTTAATGAATGCTGCCTATCAAGTCAAACCAAAGCTTGTTGACCCAGCTGGACGGTTTGAAATGCCTGGAGGAATTGTCCGTCGTTCTGTCTGTGCAGTATCAGGTCTCCTTGCCTCAAATTCTTGCTCTGCAGCAGGAATGGCTTCCACAGACCTATTTAATGCAAAATTTGTCCCGAACGAGACAGATGATAGCTTTACAACTGGAAGGTACGTACAAGTCGGTACTAAGCAATATACCGCACTTCCTGCTACCCCAGATGAATTTACAACCAATGGTCACGTACTTAATTCAGACTTTTTTAATAAGATTGGCGGAAAATATCTTGTCGATCCAACTATTTTGGCTTCACTAAATAGCAGCTGGAAAAACATTGTTGTGCCAAACGCTGTATTAAACGACAATGGAAAAGTTCCAGCTCCTCCAGTGGTATATCAGACTGGGCAATCCATAGCTTGGAAATCTCATTCTGAAGAGGATGTAGTCGGGTATCGTGTTTATAACGGCGGTCAAAAGGTTGCAAGCATCCGAGCTGGAGAAAAGCTTAGCTACAGCAGCGGTTCAGGGAGCTATTACGTTACTGCAGTAGATATAGCTGGCAACGAATCCCCTATGTCCACTCAGATTATGATTCAAACTGGCAGCACAAAGAAAATACCTGAGACCACACCTACAGAACCAGTTGTTAATTCTGATGAGGAAGATTCCCAAGAAAACGCAGAAGAAGAGGAATCTGAGCCTGCAGACGAACCTGAAGAAGTTGATGATGATACAGATGAGTAACAAAAAAGAGGCTTCCCATTTGGTTGGGAAGCCTCTTTTTTGGTTTGTTCTTTTAGTCTTCCATCGTTGATAGATCTCCAGTTGGCAGATCTAGTTCCCAAGCTTTTAAGACGCGGCGCATGATCTTTCCGCTTCTTGTTTTGGGAAGCTTGTCACGGAATTCAATTTCTCTTGGTGCTGCGTGTGCAGCCAAGCCTTGTTTTACGAATTGGCGGATTTCTTCAATCAGCTCTTCCGTTGGTTCATAACCGTCGCGGAGAGCAATGAATGCTTTAATAATCTCACCGCGTACCGGATCAGGTTTCCCGATGACACCGGCTTCAGCAACAGCCGGGTGCTCCACGAGCTTGCTTTCTACCTCAAAGGGACCTACACGCTCTCCTGAGGTCATAATCACATCATCAACCCGCCCTTGGAACCAGAAGTATCCCTCTTCATCCATATAAGCAGAATCTCCAGATACATACCAACCGCCCGGCATAAAATAAGATTCATATTTCGCTTGGTTATTCCAAATCGTATGCATCATTGACGGCCAGCCTTTTTTAATGGCCAGATTCCCCATCCGGTGGGGAGGAAGTTCATTTCCTTGATCATCTACAATTGCTGCCACGATTCCTGGAAGTGGTTTTCCCATCGATCCCGGTTTAATTTCCATGCAGGCATAATTGCTGATAATCTGAGCTCCTGTCTCGGTCATCCACCAATTATCATGAATTCGTTTATTAAAGACTTTCATTCCCCAACGAACAACTTCAGGATTAAGCGGTTCTCCTACACTTAATACATGACGAAGAGAACTCAAATTATATTTCTCGACGATTTCATCACCTGCGCCCATTAACATGCGGAAAGCAGTAGGTGCACTATACCAAACAGTTACCCCATAATCCTGAATCGTTTTATACCACGATTCTGGTTTAAAACGGCCTCCTACGATAACATTTGTTGTTCCAGTCAGCCATGGTCCAAAAATTCCATATGATGTCCCAGTTACCCATCCAGGATCAGCTGTGCACCAATAGATATCATTTTCTTTTAAATCAAGCACCCACTTTGCACTCTGATAATGCTGGATCATGGCATTATGAACATGTAGAACGCCTTTAGGCTTTCCTGTAGAACCGGATGTATAGTGAAGAATTAACCCATCCTCACGATTTACCCATTCTATCGAAAACTCCGTATCTGCTTGTTTTAATCTAACAGAGAAATCATGCAGGTTTTCCGTTTCCTCAATATTATCCCCGACGAGAAAAATATGTTTCAGTTCAGGCAGGTCGCTTACCGGTACGCGAGCCAGTAAGTCTGGTGTAGTAATCAAAACCTTTGCTCCGCTGTCTTTCAGTCGGTCCCGAACTGCACCTTCCATAAATGCTTCAAAGAGCGGTCCAACTATCGCTCCTGTCTTAATGGTACCGAGCAGAGCCATATAAAGTTCTGGTGAACGGGGCATAAAAATAAATACACGGTCCCCTTTCTCCACCTCTCCAACGTTCTTTAATACGTTAGCGGCTTGATTACTTAAATTCTTCATCTCTTCAAATGTATATGTTTCGTCCCGTTTATCGTCTTTATAAAGCAGGGCCGCCTTGTCTTTTCTATCAGATTCAGCGTGACGGTCAATCGCTTCATAAGCTAAGTTCATTTTCCCAGTTTTTGACCAAGAAAACTCTTTTTCTGTCTCAGTCCAATCAAACTGCTTGTACTTTTCTTCGTAATTTTGTAAATTATACTCACCTTTAATTACTGGCAGCGCTTCCAATTTCATAGACAATGTTCCCCCTTTTCTCGACTTATACAGTATAATTATAGTATATAATTCTATTTATCTCAATTTTTTACTTTAAGAACCCACTATCCCTTCTGCCCTTTCCTATTTTCATAAACATCACAGTAACAAATATGTCCAAATTTTGAATGGATTAGAAAAACTTCAGAAGAATACTAGTTATCTAAAATTCCGATTTTACTTTTTATGTATAATAGAAAGTAATACTCATTAGGCGGTGAAAGAATGGAACATATAAAGGCGTATAATTCCATGGAATTAGAAACAGCTAGAGGTACTCTAATTATTGAAGGACCAGTTTCTGCCGAAAAATTAAAGTCATATGATTTCCACGAAGGATTGGTTGCTTTCCGACCTCCAGCCCAACAACATAAGGCATTAATTGAAATTGCTGATCTTCCAGAAGGACGAATAATTATTGCCCGCCAGCAAGAAATGATTATTGGTTATGTCACTTATTTATATCCAGATCCGCTAGAGCGATGGTCAGAGATAAAAATGGATGACTTAATTGAACTTGGTGCAATAGAAGTCATAAAAGATTACCGAGGAGCTTCTGTTGGTAAGAACATGATCCGCCTATCCATGACAGACGATGCGATGGAAGATTTCATTATCATTACAACAGAATATTATTGGCATTGGGACTTAAAAGGCACAGGATTAAATGTATGGGATTATCGAAAAATTATGGAAAAAATGATGAGTGCCGGAGGACTGGAATATTATGCAACGGATGATCCGGAAATCAGTTCTCACCCTGCAAATTGTCTGATGGCAAGAATCGGTAAACGAGTTGAACCTGAATCTATTCAAAAATTCGACCAGCTTAGATTTATGAACCGATTCATGTATTAAAGTGTTTATTAACCATGAGGAGGAGTAGAAATGATTGTTGAAAAAATCATGAAAAAAGAGATTATCTCACTAACTGAAACGGATACCATTCAGACCGCCTTATTACTAATTCAAGAGAAACGAATTCGGCATATCCCAATTGTTAATCATGAATATCATCTCGTTGGTCTTATCAGTGATCGTGACATCCGTGACGCTTCCCCCTCAATATTTAGAACCGAGGATTTTAAAGAGGATATGCAGAAACCTCTCCACACGATTATGAAAACCAATATCATAACCGGACATCCCCTCGATTTTGTTGAAGAAATAGGTGCTGTTTTCTGTGAGAACAATATTAGCTGCCTCCCGATTATTCATGAAAAAAAACTGGTCGGGATTATTACGGGCACTGACTTACTTCAATCCTATGTTGAACTGACAGGTGTAAATAAGCCTGGTTCACAAATTGAGGTGCAAGTACCTGACCAGCCTGGTGTTCTTCATAATATTTCATGTATCTTTAAAAAAAGGAATACAAATATCCATAGTGTTCTCGTCTATCCTGCTAAAGAGACAGAATATGAAAAAGTTCTCGTGTTGAGGATACAAACTATGAATCCATTTCTAGTCGTAGATGACTTAAAGAAAGAAGGCTATACAGTCATATGGCCAAGCCTTCCCGGTATCTCCCTATGAAGGAAGCCGTTTTTGTCTTTTCTGAAGAACTATTAACATACAAATTCAGCAACGATCATCCGTTTAATCAAAAACGCCTTCTCTTGACGCTGGATTTATTAAAAAAAACGGGTGCTATTACTGATGAGGATATCATCAAACCAAGGATGGCTACCGATCAGGAATTAGAATTAATTCATGACCCTGCCTATGTAAACGCTGTCAGGTTAGCTGGAAAAGGAAAACTTCCAAAAGAAAAAGCAGGAAATTTCGGGATAGGGACTGAGGATACACCTATCTTTCCAGATATGCACGAAGCAAGCGCTCTTCTCGTTGGCGGAACCTTACAGGCTGTTGACTATGTTATGACAGGAAAGTCTCAACATGCATTGAACTTGGGAGGCGGTCTTCATCATGGCTTTCGCGGAAAGGCTTCTGGGTTTTGTATTTATAATGACAGTTCCGTGGCTATCAAATATCTGCAGGAAAAGTACCACGCCCGTGTTTTGTACGTTGATACAGATGCACATCATGGCGATGGTGTTCAGTGGTCTTTTTATGATGATCCAGAAGTATGTACTTTTTCCATTCATGAAACTGGAAGGTATCTGTTTCCAGGGACAGGAAGTATCAATGAACGAGGTCAAGGGAAAGGATACGGCTATTCATTTAATATCCCAGTCGATGCTTTTACCGAGGACGATTCGTGGTTAGAATCCTATACAACGGCCTTTACAGAAATCGTGGAGTTCTTTAAACCTGATGTCATCCTCACCCAAAATGGTGCCGACTCACACTACTTTGATCCATTGACCCATTTATCGGCAACCATGCGAATTTATCGCGAAATTCCACGCTTAGCTCACAAACTGGCCCATCAATATTGTGAGGGACGCTGGGTTGCAGTTGGCGGCGGCGGCTATGACATATGGCGTGTGGTACCGCGCGCTTGGTCAATGCTATGGATGGAGATGTCTGAACACCCTACTCCTACGGGGCCATTATCGCCAGAATGGCTGGATACTTGGCAGCCTGACTCACCTGTCACCCTGCCGCAATCGTGGGATGATCCTGAGGGTATCTACGAACCCATTCCCCGAAGACCTGAAATAACCGAAAAAAACGCGCTAACGGTTGAAAAATTACTCTACCCTATTCGTTCCAATCAATCATCTTCTGTGAAACCTACATAAAGCAAAAAAAATAAACGTCCATATTGGACGTTTATTTCGTTGATTGACGTTTTTCAATTCTATGTGGAAGAATAACAGACTCTTGATCCTCTACACTTTCTTTATTCATCAGCTTAGTTAGAAGACGCATGGAAACTGCACCAATATCATAAAGCGGCTGCACAATTGTCGTGATTTGCGGGCGAACCATTAAAGTAAGTCGTGTATTATCAAAACTAATTACCTCAAAATCATCTGGAACATTATACCCGCGATCCTGAGCAGCATGCACAACTCCTAATGCCATTTCATCCGAACCAACAATAATAGCATTTGGTTTTTCTTTTAGGTCATTTAACTTTTGGAATGATTCAATACCTGAATCATATGTATAATCGCCATCGATAACGAACTGTTCATTAAGTTCAATCTTTTGATCAGCCAGACCGCGCTTATATCCTGCTATTTTTTTTTGATTAATCGGATCATTAATGTTACCGCTGACAAATGCGATATTCTTTAATCCTCTTGCAGCAAAGTCCTTAACGGCATCAAAGGCCGCAGCCTCATAATCAATATTAACGGATGGAATTTGTTTCGTATCCTCAAGAGAAGCAGCAAGCACAATCGGAACCGGGGACTTCTGGAATTCCTTTACTAATTCTTCCGTGATATTTGCACCCATAAACACAATTCCATCTACTTGTTTACCAAGCATTGTATTTAATAAACGAAGTTCTTTTTCTTCATTTTCATCAGAATTACTGAGAATGATATTATATTTGTACATAGTGGCAATGTCTTCAATTCCTCTAGCCAGCTCTGCATAAAATATACTAGAAATGTCTGGGATTACTACCCCCACCGTTGTTGTCTTTTTGCTTGCTAATCCTCTTGCTACTGCATTCGGACGATATCCTAAACGGTCAATCACATCAGATACCTTTTTACGTGTAGCAGGTTTAACATTCGGATTCCCATTAACTACGCGTGAAACGGTAGCCATTGATACGCTAGCTTCACGAGCTACATCATAAATCGTTACATTATTCATAAAACCACTCCTTCTTACCATCAATTTTCCCATTTACAGCTTTTCTCAATCTTAGCTTTTTTATAACCAGCTCATCTAAAGAGGAGCATATAGGATTTTTCACATATTTCTTCAGCTGATGTTAACTCGATTCACTTGGTCAACTTCAGGAAATCAATCTAACATTTAATTGTTCAGATATGAGCATTCAAGTCGTTTCATACACTTATCCTTTACTGTATAAACGTACTGTATTACTCTATCATACGACAGGTGAACCCTTGTCCGCAATGTATCTGTTCCTAATTATATAACAAATTTATCAATAAAGTTCAGCACAAATAAAAAACAGCTCGCCTGCCGAATTGGAAGGGAGCTGTTTTTGCTAAACAAAATTACAATGATACCCAGTTCAACTTGTTAATTTCATTATAGAAAGTATCAAATTGTTTGAAGTCCATTTGTTGAGCAGAGTCGGATAATGCAACCGATGGATCTGGATGTACTTCAGCCATAACTCCATCAGCGCCGATTGCTAATGCCGCTTTTGCCGCTGGAAGCAGCAGATCACGACGTCCAGTAGAATGAGTAACGTCAACCATAACAGGCAGATGCGTTTCTTGTTTTAGAATCGGTACAGCTGAAATATCAAGTGTATTTCTAGTTGCACGTTCGTATGTCCGAATTCCACGTTCGCAAAGAATGATGTTGCCATTTCCTCGGGACATGATATATTCAGCAGCATGAATGAATTCGTCAATTGTTGCTGCAAGGCCTCGTTTTAACAGCACAGGTTTATTCACAGCGCCTGCAGCCTTTAACAACTCAAAGTTCTGCATGTTTCTTGCACCAATTTGTATAACATCGATATACTCGCAAGCCATTTCAATATCATTTGGGTTTACAATTTCACTAATAACAGCTAAATCGTATTCATCGGCAACTTGTTTAAGTATTTTTAATCCCTCTAGCCCAAGTCCTTGGAAGTCATATGGTGAGGTACGCGGCTTATAAGCACCTCCACGTAATAACTTAAGACCCTTCGCTTTAACAGCTGCTGCCACAGCAGCTACCTGTTCATAGGATTCAACTGAACATGGTCCGAATACAAAGCTCGGAATTCCGTTCCCTATTAACTCACCCTTGATGTCAATAATGGTATCCTCTGCTTTTCTTTTTCTTGATACCAGCAAGGCTTTCTTTTGATCTTCTTCTTGAAGATCCAGACCAACCTTAAAAATCTCTTTGAAGATATGTTTAAGTGAAGCAGGCTCTAATGGTCCTTCATTATTCGCTTCGATAAGATCCAGCATTTCTCTTTCACGAACTGGATCATAACGATTTACGCCCTGCTTTTCTTTTACACGGCCAATTTCTTGTACAACTCCCGCACGTTGGTTAATAAGATGTAATAAATCAAGGTTGATGTCATCAAGCTTTTCTCTTAGAGTTTCAAGATCCTTGTTGCTCATTTCTAACCGTCCCCTTTGACTGTCTATTTTACTACATACTCAACACTTATCTTTTGCAGATTGCATAAATCTGCGGATATTTTTCCTTTTATATCCGACAACTGTCAAGAATTAAAAAAATATGGTACATTTCTTATATAATTTAGATTAGTATAAATGAAAATCTGAAGATTGTCACTATTTATTTCTTTATTAAAGAAACGCTTTTAAGCATTAAAGCGTATTATAAACTACTTAAAGAGGTGTTTCTATTGCCGGAAAAACTCTTTGCCCTCGATATTGGTACGCGATCAGTGGTCGGTATTATCCTCGAAAAACAGGATACTACTTACGAGGTAAAGGATATCTTATCCCAAGAGCATACAGAGCGGGCCATGATGGATGGACAAATTCATGATGTATTGGCTGTTTCTACAGTCATCATAGCAATAAAAAATCAACTTGAGGAAAAACACGGTCCTCTAAAGAATGTGTCCGTAGCAGCTGCCGGACGTGCACTTAAAACGGAAAGAGCTGTAGAAGTAATTAACATTAAGGACAAACCAATGATTCAGCAGGATGATATTCTGCATCTAGAATTGTGTGCTGTGCAACAAGCTCAAGCAATCGTCGCCGAAAAAATGGCCTTGGAAGAAAGTACTCAATATTTTTGTGTAGGGTATTCTGTTCTCTTCTATCGGCTTGACGGCCAAGAAATCGGCAGTTTAATCGATCAGAGCGGCTATGAAGCCTCAGTAGAGATTATTGCAACCTTCCTGCCTAAAGTTGTCGTTGAATCATTAGCAGCCGCTTTAAAGAGAGCAGAGCTCCATATGCAGGCTTTAACACTTGAACCGATTGCTGCTATTAATGTTCTGATACCACCTTCTATGAGGCGTTTAAACGTAGCTCTCGTTGATATTGGAGCAGGGACTTCTGATATCGCGTTGACTGATTCAGGAACGGTCATTGCGTATGGAATGGTTCCAGTAGCAGGCGATGAAATTACCGAAGCAATCAGCGATCAGCTCCTTCTCGATTTCCCGCTCGCTGAAAAAGCAAAAAAAGAGTTGAGTGACCCAGAGTATGACAGTATATCCGTAACTGATATTCTTGGATTCACAACCGAACTTAGCAAACAAGAAGTGATTAAAGAGCTGAATCCTGCCCTTGAAAAGTTAGCTCATTCAATCAGTAATGAAATTCTTGCTCTCAATAATAATAAAGCCCCGAAGGCCATTATGCTCATTGGCGGCGGCAGTCTAACACCAGCATTGCCGTTAATGATTGCAGAAAAACTAAGCTTGCCCTCGAATCGAGTGGCTATCAGAGGGATTGAAGCGATACAAGATATCAAAATTGCCTCCCATGTAAAAGAAGGACCAGAGCTTGTTACTCCTATTGGAATTGCTATTGCAGCTCACCGTAATCCAATACGTTATTTAAGCGTCATTGTTAATGGCAAAACGATTCGTTTGTTTGATATGAAACGACTCACAGTTGCTGATTGTCTGCTCACAGCGGGGATTCGTTTGACTAAGCTTTTTGGCAAGCCTGGAATGGCGCTGATGGTCCAGGTGAACGGTCAATCTGTAACCATACCAGGGAAACTAGGCGGTAAGCCTGTACTCACACTGAATGGTGTCTCTGCATCCCTTGATGATTCTGTAAAAAGCAATGATGAGATTTCCATTCAAAAGGGTTTGGACGCCCAGCCGATTATGCTCCCTATCAGGGATTTACTTGATCATATTCCGCATTGTACCGTTTATATAAATAATCAGGAATATTCTGTTGATGCTGAAGTAAGACGGAATGGGTTCCCTGTATCTGGAGACGAACATATTGCGGATCACGATTCAATTACTTGTATAATGCCGCCGACTATCAGCGAATTATTAAAATCCCTTCAATTAAAAAGTTTATTAGCTAACGTACGCCCTTTCACAATTGAACTTAATCAAAAACAGCTGCAGCTTCCAGGCTTTTCAGGGCGACTTTTAAAAAATGGTTTAGCAGTAAAACCAGAATCATCTTTTGCGGATGGAGATAAGTTTATTATCCAGGGTCATTTATGCTCTGTCTGGGAAAAGGGACAGTATGTCCGTACCAGAAACCTGAAAAAGGTAAAGGAACATTTTAAAGAATTGATGAAGCTGCTTGATACGGATTATCTGGATGTTGGGATGATCCACTACTGTGATTCTTTTAAGGACTGGGAGGACATAGTCACCAATGGTATCCTGGACTATGCAAGAGAGCTGAAGGAGGAGGGAATTATCCGCCATATCGGTCTGTCC
>NZ_JAZVJO010000462.1:0-4856 GCF_059453735.1 Peribacillus sp.
TCTTGAAACCACCGTTGCAGAATATGAGAACCTGCCGATTGATCAACAGAAAAAGATTAAAAAGCAATTTCTTACTTTATATGACCAATCCCCTTTATACCATACACTGGATAACGGAAACTTATATATTGCTCATGCAGGTATTCGAGGAGATTATATGGGTAAAACCGGAGCTAAAGTAAAAACATTCGTTTTGTATGGAGATATTTCTGGTGCCAAGCATCCAGATGGCTCTCCCGTAAGGCATGATTGGGCACAATCCTATCACGGTGAACCATGGATTGTCTATGGACACACGCCTGTAAAAGAAGCAAGAATCGTAAATCATACCATCAATATTGATACTGGCTGTGTATTTGGAGGCAAGCTGACTGCTCTGCGCTATCCAGAGTTCGAACTAGTTACCGTATCTTCATCAATGCCTTATCTCCCTGAAAAATTCAAGACTGAATTTACAGTTTAAAAACTAAAGGCCGATTTCTTTTATTAAGAAATCAGCCTTTTTACTGCCTCATTTCAGGCTAGTTTACCAATTTAATAACTCTTGAAAATCTCCAGGTGCTGGTTCTTCGAAGGTCATTCGTTCACCAGTAAGGGGATGTAAAAATTCTATCTTTGCACAATGAAGCGCTTGTCGTGGAATTAAAGTGGTTGTACCTCCATACAAATCATCACCTGCAAGCGGATGACCAATATGAGCCATATGAACTCGAATTTGATGCGTCCGTCCTGTTAAGAGCTTGAGTTCAAGATAACTTATTAAGGGTGAAGACTGTATAACCCGGTATAGCGTACAAGCATATTTACCATCATCTCTTACCATTCGGGTAATAATACTTTCTGGATTACGACCAATTGGTGCCTCGATTCGTCCGCTCTCCTCCTCCAGCTGTCCTTCCGCAATTGCCTGGTATGTGCGGGTGATTAGCCCCGCCTTTTGCTGTGCACTCAGTAAATGATGGATATGACTGTGCTTCGCAATTAAAACAAGTCCTGACGTATTTCGATCAAGCCTCGTCACTACATGAACAGTAGAAGCTACATCTTTCGATTCATAGTATCCCGCTAATGCATTTGCCAAACTTCCCCTCGGTCGCTCTCGCGAAGGAATGGTACTTTGATAGGCAGCCTTTGCCAAGATAATAATTGATTCATCTTCATACCGAATGACGAGCGGCAGCTTCTCAGGGATCAGCCCTAAGCTAATTTCCTCGAGCGGAAAAACAACCTGTACGACATCTCCTGCATGCAGCGGATAACGGACAGTCACAACCTTTCCGTTCACCGAGAGTTCGCCGCCGCGATACTTAATCGCCGTCAACCCTTTTTTGGAGATCTTATGTTCATTGAGAAAGTTTCTGAGCAGCTTGCCTTCATCTTTACTTTCTACAGTCCATGAAAGTCTATATGGTTTCGCTTCATTGTTAGTAGACACTATTCCAATCTCCTTAGTTTGCGATAAATGAATCATGGACGCGTTTCCAGAAGGGAAAAGGCCTGAAACGAGCAAATCGAATTTTTTCTGGAGCCACCAAAAATTGAATGGATTTAACATCCTCATGAAGCAAGGATAAATGATCAATCGTAATTTGAAAATCAACATTATTTACTGGGCGCAGCAAGCACGTATGATGCGCTGGTAACACAAGTGGAGATCCAACGGTACGAAATACTCGATTATTAATTGATGCCATCTCAGAGAGTTGTATAGAATCAATGGTCGGGTGAATAATAGCCCCGCCAAGCGCTTTATTATACGCCGTGCTTCCTGAAGGTGTGGATACGCATAGACCATCCCCTCTAAACGTTTCAAAATGCTCTCCTCGCATCTCCACATCCATAACTAACGTTCCTTCCACACTTTTAACTGTGGATTCGTTTAGAGCCAGAAAACGTGATTCACGTCCCCCATGCTGGTAACGGACAATTACTTCAAGAAGCGGATATTCCACTACTTGAAACGGCGTTTTCGCAATCGCAATGACTAGCTTTTCGACTTCATCAGGCGTCCAATCTGCATAAAAGCCTAGATGGCCGGTATGAACACCGACAAAAGCCGTTTTATCAAGTCGTTTTTTATATCGATGAAAGGCATATAATAGGGTGCCATCACCACCGATGGAGACGACGATATCCGGCTGGTCTTCATCGTATTCCAAATTAAAATCCTGAAGATAGGTACGAACCTTATGCATTAAACTATTCGATTTGGAGTCCCCTTTAGAAGTTACAGCAAATTTCATATGATCCCACCCTTACTTTTTTTAATGATTCTGCGTGTCCTTTTTTCTTGAAAAAATCCGCTGTGCTTCCTGAATTTCAATTCGAATTTGCGACATTTCCTCATCAAGCAAATAAGCGGCCTCAGCTGCACGCTGCAGACGATTTTGTATATCCTCTGGAAAGTCTCCTCGATATTTATAACTCAAAGAATGCTCAATAGTTGCCCAAAAATTCATCGAAAGTGTACGTATTTGGATTTCAGCAAGCAATTTCTTTTCTCCATGAATCGGCTGAACGGGGTACCGAATCACAACATGATAAGATCTATATCCACTAACCTTTTTATGTGAAATATAGTCTCGCTCCTCGACAATTTCGAAGTCATTCCTAAGTCTGAGCAGCTCCACAACTTTTCTTATATCATCGACAAATTGACACATCATTCTTAACCCAGCTATATCCTGCATTTCTGTATCCAATTTATCGAGTGGAATGTTCTTCTGAACAGCTTTATCTAGAATACTCACGATTGGTTTTACTCGGCCAGTTACAAATTCAATCGGAGAATGGACATGATCGCGATCAAATTCTGTCCGCATCCCTTTTAATTTCACCTTTAACTCCTCGATAGCTTGCTTATAAGGAGCCAAAAAATCATTCCACTGTTCCATTTCCGCACCCCTTGACCTGTTTTCGAAACAGCCTTGTCAATGGCAATTAACAAACGCCTGTTCAACCTTTAATGCAAATGTTTCACCATAATTGCTGTTTCCTTTAATATTTTCTAGCAATTCATTCAGTTCATCAACTATCCCGTTTAATTCAAATTTCGTATCTCCCGATTCAAGGAAAGCAGGGTAGTTTTCTTTTATGGCAATACTCAAGAAGTTCCAAATAGATTCTGGGAGTGAAATATATGTATACTCGTCATTTTTTTCAATTAAATAAACAAACGCGTGATGATCGGAATCAGCCAGTACTTGTTCTTTAGCTAGATAAGTAGAACCCTCAAATGTTTCGTCTGGTTGTAGAAGCAGCTCATTGTTTCGAATATAAGCATTCTTTATATGTATTTTTGTTCTCACAGCCGTATCGCGCCCCCCAACGTATAACGATTATATTTTATCACATTGTTTTAGGGAATCCCAAGATTTCACCTAATTTCTCTTGCTAATTTCGGCTGAATTTCTAGGTTCTTAACATAAGGCTTAAACCAACGAGTGGCTTTGTTTATCTTGTCAATTAACCCTTCATAAATAAGGTAATGAGGCTATTATTTGCTGAAAACGCAAAATAACGGGATAATAGATAAAATACATATGAAAGGAAGATGTACTTGAATCAGCATATTGAAATTGAATTTAAGAACCTTTTAACTAAACAGGAGTTCCGCAAACTCGTCCAGCATTTCAAAGTTAAAGAAAATAGTTTTGCCTTCCAATCGAATCATTATTGCGACACAGAAACTTTTTCATTGAAGGAGAAAGATTGTGCGCTGCGTATTCGTCAAAGAAATGGCGAATATGAATTGACCCTAAAAGAGCCTGCCGATACTGGATTATTAGAAACCACTCAGCCATTAACGCGAACCGAAGCCGAAAGCTTTCTTGAAGATGGGATTTTTCCAGAAGGCGTGATCAGTCGTTTGCTTGAAAACAAATTAAACATTCCCACTGAGTCAATCCGCTTTTTTGGTACGCTAATGACCAACCGTACTGAGTTCCAGTACAAAGGCGGCATCATTGTACTTGACCATAGTGCCTATATTAATACAGAGGATTATGAAATAGAATATGAGGTAACTGATCCGGTCGAAGGGAAAAAAATATTCCTGCAACTTCTAAAAAGTCTTAAGATTCCTGTCCGTGAAACCGAAAATAAGGTTAAGCGCTTTTATCGTGCTAAACAAGGACAATGATGATTCATTTCCTGTTTATAATGTCTTGAGGTGAATCTTTTTGAAGATACAGGATTTTACAACCATACTAGAATTACAGGCCTTGCAAGGACTGAACAGCTCAAATAAAGCTCAAACTGCTTCTACAGCCAATCTCTTTCAAGAAATGCTGTCAAAGGTCCTTACCGGTGAGGAAGACGCTGACACGCAATCTAAGCCTCTTGGTAATGTCCTAAGTCAAATTATAGCCGCTGTGGATTTGACAAACTCATCTTCCATGAACCAGCAACTACCCTTTTCTACTGCGGCTGCTATTTCGCCCTTGCCTGCAGCAGTAAAAAGTACAGGCTATGACCAGATTATTAGTGATGCAGCCACATTGTACCAGCTGCCCGAAAAGTTAATAAAATCTGTCATTAAACAGGAATCAAATTTTAACGCACAGGCAACTAGCTCTGCTGGAGCTTCTGGACTGATGCAGCTGATGCCAGCCACCGCGAAAGGGCTTGGCGTTAATAATGTTCTTGATCCAACCGAAAATATTATGGGCGGCACTAAATACCTCAGCCAGATGATGAAACGGTATAATGGCAATACAGAACTTGCTCTGGCTGCTTATAATGCGGGACCAGGAAATGTCGATAAATACGGCGGAATCCCTCCCTTTAAAGAAACCAGTCAATATGTACAGAAGGTTATGTCCACTTACTTAAGTTGATTTATATATTTTTGCCAT
>NZ_JAZVJO010000463.1:0-4910 GCF_059453735.1 Peribacillus sp.
CTGACTAATTATAATACGTATCATGCAGTCAAGAAGGACAAGAATCGAATTGTCCAAAAGGAGCATTACTATGCAAACAAAAACGATAAACATACCAGATGACTTTATCTTAGGGGCTGCTGTTTCAGCATGGCAGACTGAGGGATGGTCAGGTAAGAAGGATGATCAAGATTCTTTTTTAGATTTGTGGTATAAAAACGATAAATATGTTTGGCATAAAGGGTATGGTCCAGCAGTAGCGACTGACTTTAAGAATCGGTATAAGGAAGATATCGGATACATGAAGGAAATAGGCTTAACTCATTTTAGGACTTCTATCAATTGGTCACGCTTTCTAATGGATTATGAAGAGGGAGTAGTTGACGAGGAGTACGCAGCGTACATAGATGACATGATTAATGAACTTCTCAGAAATGGTGTAGAGCCAATGATTTGTCTTGAGCACTACGAACTGCCTGCAGCGTTATTTGAAAAGTATGGAGGCTGGGGTTCGAAGCATGTTGTTGATTTATTTAGTACATATGTGGAAAAAGTTTTTGAACGTTATGGTGACCGGGTGAAGCACTGGTTTACTTTTAATGAACCAATCGTGATTCAAACTCGAGTCTATTTAGATGCACTTCGTTATCCTTATGAACAAAATACGAAAAAGTGGATGCAGTGGAATCATCATAAAGTGCTGGCAACAGCAAAGGCTGTCCAGCTGTTTAAAGAAATGGGTCTTAAAGAAAAATATGGAGCAAAAATCGGGGTTATTTTAAATCCGGAAGTGACTTATGCCCGCTCATCAGCACCACATGATCAGGAAGCAGCAAGGATGTATGACTTATTTTTTAACCGAATATTTCTTGACCCATCAATAAAAGGAGAATACCCGCAGGAATTATTCGACTTAATGTCGAAACATGATATAACGTTTGAATATTCAAGAGAAGAATTAAAGATTATTAAAGACAATACTGTGGAGTATGTCGGGCTGAATTTATATTATCCGCATCGTATTCAAGCCCGTACAACGCTATGGAACGAAGCTATGCCGTTCCATCCAGAGTACTACTATGCCAAGTTCGATTTGCCAGGAAAAAAAATGAATCCCTACCGAGGATGGGAGATTTATCCGAAAATCATGTTTGATATGGCTATGCGTATGAAAAATGAATATGGGAATATTGAATGGTTCATTGCTGAAAACGGCATGGGAGTCGAAAATGAGCATCGGTTTAAGAATGATGAAGGAATTATACAGGATGATTATCGAATCGATTTTATTGCAGAACATCTTAAATGGCTGATTAAGGCGGTCGAAGAAGGAGTCAACTGTACGGGATACATGCTGTGGGCTTTTACGGATAATGTATCTCCAATGAATGCGTTTAAAAATCGTTATGGATTAGTGGAAATTGATTTAGAAAACAATCGAAATCGAAAGTTAAAAAAATCAGCTTACTGATACAAACGGATTATTGAAAACAAATCTTTTCTGGCTGAGGATGAAGATGTATTTAAATGACCTGGGGCTCTTATCTACGCTAAGCTAACAGAAAATAACATGAAGATTTTGAAGAGGATAAATCAAAATCAGTGGAAAACGAGGAGCATGCATGAAAACTTTCTTAGCAATTGATATAGGAGGTACCTTTATTAAGTATGGGGTAGTTGATGAAAGTGCCGTTATCTTGGAAAGCGGCAGGGAATCAACGCCTAAAGGACTTATAGATTTATTACACTTGATTGATGGTATTTCTCAGAAATATCCACAATCTTCTGGTATTGCCGTCAGTGCTCCGGGAGCGGTGGGAGATGATGGAATTATTTACGGTTCAAGCGCCCTGGCCTATCTCCATGGACCGAATATCAAACAATTATTGAGAGAAAAAACCAAAAAGCCGGTCTATCTCGAAAATGATGCGAATTGTGCTGCTTATGCCGAGATTTGGAAAGGTGCAGCTCAGGGTATGACAGACATTATGGTTATGGTCATTGGTACAGGAATTGGCGGGTCGATTATTAAGGATGGAATCCTGCATAAGGGAGCACATCTACATGGTGGAGAATTTGGTTATATGCTTCTTGATAGCAGCAGGCAAGGCAGCAATAACACATGGAGTCGACAAGCTTCTACGGCAGCTCTGGTAAGAAATGTGGCGAATGCGAAGCAAATTCCGGAGGATTCTCTTACCGGTGAACAAATCTTTACCATGGCAGAGGCGGGTGATCAAGACTGCCTTAAAGCGCTGGATCAATTCTATCATTTGCTTGCAGTCGGCATTTATAATCTGCAATACGTTTATGACCCAGAGATTATTCTCATAGGCGGTGGAATCAGTGCCCGCGAAGACCTCATTACGATGATTGACGATAAACTCAATCACATTCTATCAGGGATACCGCATGCCAGAATTAAGCCCCCTATTGCAGCCTGTCACTTCCGTCAACATGCTAATTTAGTTGGAGCCGTATATGGGTTTATGGTAGAGAATAAGTCTTGAGTGAGAAAAAAGACAAATTCATAGTGGATTTGTCTTTTTTTATACTGATTTTCTATAACTAGGTATATATAATTAGTGAAAATGGTTTTTGTATTGTAAAAATAAAGAAAAAGTAGTAGGCTTAACTGAGAATGAGAATCAGTTATCGTGTGCTAAGGGGTGAAATGTGGATGGAACAGCGTGATTTATTTGACGTAACCGTGATTGGGGGAGGGCCGGCAGGGCTTTACTCGACTTTTTATAGTGGACTTAGAGAGATGAAAACAAAACTTATTGAGTATCAGCCGCATTTAGGCGGTAAAATCCATGTCTATCCTGAGAAAATGATTTGGGATGTAGGCGGGCTGACACCAATGCCTGGAGCCAAGCTGATTGAGCAGCTTATCGAACAGGGGCTGACCTTTAATCCTGAGGTGGTTTTGAATGAAAAAATAATAAATATTGAACAAGATGAAGAGGGAATCTTTGTTTTACATAGTGCTTCGGGTCAAGTGCATTTTTCTAAAACGGTCATTATGGCCATTGGCGGAGGGATTTTAAATCCTCAAAAGCTCGAAATCGAAGGGGCAGAGAGATTTGAGATTACCAACCTGAATTATACGGTGAAATCTTTAAAACAATTTAAAGATAAAACGGTGATTATTTCTGGTGGAGGAAATGCCGCAATTGACTGGGCAAATGAATTAGAATCTATAGCTAAAAAGGTGTATGTAACCTATAGAAAAGAAACTCTGGCAGGCCATGAAGCACAAGCAACAAAATTAATGAACAGTTCTGCCAGCTGCCTATTCCAAACGACTATTACCAAACTAATCGCAAGTCCCAACCATGAAGTAATTGAGCATGTTGAACTGACGAACCATCAAACAGGAGAGGTCTCCTATTTACCAATTGATGAAGTCATTATTAATCACGGATATGAGCATGATTCAACCTTACTTGAAAATAGTGATCTAGGCATTACCCGTGTAGATAATTATTACATTAAAGGGAACTCAGTTAGTGAATCCTCAATTGATGGTCTTTATGCTGCTGGTGATATTTTAATGCATGACGGAAAAGTACATTTAATAGCAGGTGCTTTTCAAGATGCCGCAAATGCTGTGAATAAAGCAAAACAATATATTCAGCCTGACGCTACTAAAGCAGGAATGGTTTCTTCACATAATGAAGTCTTTAAGAAACGTAATAAAGAATTAGTGAAGCAAATGATGCAATAGCAGCAATCTTGGCTAAACACCCCTACTGTAGTATGATTTAATTACCATATATTAGGTTTTATTCAGAGGGGTGTGGAATTTGAAACGGGTTGGAAGCTATCTTCTCGGTTTTGTCATCTTTGTTTGTGTCCTTCAAGCAATGTATGAAAATGGAAAAGAATTTATAGAGATGAAAGACCAGGATAATCAGCATATGACGGTAAATGTCTATGGGAAAACAGTCGTTCAAGATCTTTTTGGCGGAATCAATTATTATGCGTTGCTTAAACCAGCTATCATTAATCAATCCGTTTTGACATTAAGTGATGAGGAACGGGCTAGTGTTTCAAAGGATGTTTTTGATAAATTGACGATTAATGATTCCATCGATGGGTTTAATCTTAATGGGAAATTTAGTACAAAAGAGGACCTAGATGAAGAATCTTCTTCCTTTTATTTAGTAATCGGTTTAGTAGCCATTTACCCAGTAGGCTATCTCCTATTTTGGTTAAATAAAATCAAGGCTGTAAGTAGATTTTTTGAGCGCGTGCTGGATTCGGAATCCCTTAAACTACCGTTAACTATCCTTATATGGGGTGCTGTAGCCATTCCTCTTCTTTATGGTGTTATTCATTTTGGAAGCATGTTGGAGAAGTCTTATGAGAACTATACAGCAGAAAATAAAATAGAGACTAGAGCATTTATAACCGACAAGTATAAAATTATCAATCGTAAAGGAAGTAACTTATACTATTTAACGCTAAAAATTCACAACCATAGTAATGAGGCACTTTATTTAACAAAGAGAGTGACAAGTCATACCTATTATAAATATAGTCATTCTATAGCGATTTCATATACAGAGGAGAACCCCTATGAGGTCTCACTGCAGAAGGTAGAACCTTTAGATGTTTTTCAAATCCTGACAACTGATAGTATGATTATTTATTATCTGATGTTTATTATAATCGGGGGGCTTATTTATACCCTTTTTCTTTTACGAAGAAAGAAAAAAACGGGTTCTTATTATAAAAGTAATTAAAAAGCTCCAGAGCCATTTTGGCTTGGAGCTTTTTTTATTTAGAGTGAATCTTTGATTACTTTTTTATAATGAAGAACAGAGAGGATTCCGAATATGGAGTACAACCCTGTGTATAGGACCATTACAATAATCATCGGTGTCCACACCTCTGTACCAAATAAAAACCATCCTGATTGTACG
>NZ_JAZVJO010000464.1:0-10523 GCF_059453735.1 Peribacillus sp.
TTCCAATTAATAAAAAGCATATAAGCAGCTACGGCAAAGAATGTAATGATATCAGTAAATACCTGGAGCATACTTGAAGAAATCAGCTGTTGTAAAATATTGACGTCATTCGTAATACGGGACATCAAATCCCCAGTTCGGTTTTTATCAAAAAATTTCATATCAAGAGACTGGATATGATATACATGCTATTCCGAAGATCAAGTATGGCGTGTTGTCCGACATAGGAGACCATATAGCTGTTCAAGAAATTGAACAGGCTCAAAAATATGGCAGCACCAAGTATCCCCAATCCTACCTTAACCAATGATTGAAATTCTTTACCGGGTATAATTTTATCAATTGTGTATTGTGTCAGTTGTGGGATGACGAACTCCAGCAGTGATATAGCCAGCATGGAAAGTACGATCGCAATTAAGTACTTCCGTTTTGAACGAACACGCACCAGCATATCCTTTAACATACTCAAAATGCTTCCTTTTTTAGGAGGAGTACTGCTAAAGCTACGGCCCCGATGACTGAATGGTACATGGCCACTCATATAGTTCACTCCAATCTTTTGTCCAAATTACCGAAAAAAAGTTCGGCATTCCTATCATTAAGTTTTTTTGAAAATATACAACTTTTGTACAGGACCCTTTAACCTGAAAAAAAAGACACATGAAGAACAACAAGTGGTCTATACGAAAATGAAAAAAGAAAAATAAATAACCCGATTCCATCTGCACCAGAAGCGATTCAAATAAGCGGTAACTTGTTAACTTGGCATGCAGTCAGAAATCCAGATATTCTTGGGTACCGGATATACCGTGACAGTCACGGAAGGGAGAAAAAGTTTTGCCGGTGTAGAGCAGAAAACTTCTCCTTTTTTTTTGACCTCTGTCGATATCTATGGAAAGGAGTCAGCTCCTTCCGAAAAAAGCCGATTATAAAGTAAGATATTCGTAATGCTAATCTGCATCTGCTAGAATATGGATGTGTAATAGAATTAAAGATAGAGTATAGTTAATACTAATCGAGGGCGTGACAATATGAAAAAGAATATTGAAATTAGAAATCAGCTATTCGATACAATAAGCGGGTTAACTGATGAACAGCTCAATAAACACCCCGAATTCGGACGATGGAGTATTGTCCAAGTGATGGATCATCTATATTTAATGGAACGTGCGATAACAAAGGGCATAGCGGATACATTGGCTGCGGATGTCAGAAATAAGGCAGCAGTTAAACCTATTCACCTGGCGGTCGATCGTTCAATGAAAGTAGAAGCTCCAGCTTATCTCGAACCATCTTCTGAATTCATAACAATAGAGAGTATGACAGAAAAACTTACACAATCTCGTAAATTGCTCTCAGAAGTCACCACACATGCCGAAGATGAAGACCTCGAAAATAAATCGTTTCCACATCCGATATTTTCTAATTTAAGTTTAAAACAATGGATTCCTTTTGTTGGTATCCATGAATTGCGTCATATTGAACAAATTGAAGAGTTGAAGGCAAAACTATAAGGAAAACTTAAAAACGTGCAGCTCTCTGCACGTTTTATTTAATGACAACAAGAAGGGAAATGCGTGTGCAAAAATTACGCATCCGTATATTTGTATTTATTCTCCTATTAATTATGATTTATTTTGGATTCTCTTTCTTAATGCCCCCAGACATAGATGATATAGAAGTTCCAAATGGCCTTCATCCCATTGTTGAAGAGAAACAAGATGAATTAATGGAAAGAGCCAATCAAAAGGGGATACCGATTTTGATAAGTGATGGTTTTCGTTCAATTGAAGAGCAAAATAACTTGTATGAACAAGGAAGGTCAAAGCCAGGAAAAATCGTCACAAATGCCCGCGGTGGTGAATCCTTGCATAATTTTGGTTTGGCCATTGATTTTGCTTTACTTAATAAGGATGGTATCGCCATATGGGATATGGAATATGACGGCAATCAGAATAATAAACAGGATTGGCTTGAAGTAGTAGATCTGGCTAAAGAGTTAGGCTTTGAATGGGGAGGAGATTGGGCGGCTTTTAAAGATTATCCGCATCTGCAAATGGACTTTGGCATAAGTTTACGAGAATTGCAGAGAGGGACATGGCGATTGCCGTAAGATCTTATCAGCTTTGTTGCTTTAGCCTGTTCAAAAGGATAAAGTAAGTAAGAGTGGATATTTAAATAAAGGGGATCATACAACATGGAAGAAATTAAATACACCCAAGATTCAATTGTTATTAAAACGAGTATCGTCTTACCGCCCGATACAAATAATATTGGTACAATGTTTGGCGGTAAGTTAATGGCCTATATTGATGATGTTGCCGCTATTTCAGCGATGCGTCATGCACGGAGTTCCGTGGTAACAGCATCGACCGATTCAGTAGACTTTTTGCATCCTATACACGAAGGAAATGCTGTTTGTCTTGAGGCATTCGTAACCTATACCGGCAGAACCTCCATGGAAGTGATTGTGAAGGTAGTTGCAGAAAATTTACGTTCAGGTGAGAGGGATTTATGTGCAATTTCATTTCTAACTTTTGTTGCAATTGATGACGATGGGAAACCGACCCCGGTACCTCGACTTGTACCGCAGACAGAGATGGAAAAGAGTTTATATGAATCTGCTAAGGGCAGGGCTGAAGTTCGTAAACGCCGTCGTTTTGAAACCCAAAGCATTGCTGAAGTATTTGGTACAGATTTGCCTTGGAAAAAGTAAACAAATGAAAAGCCAGCATGATAAATGCTGGCTTTTCAGATATAAACTTAGTCTTTAGAAAGAATGCCGAAGAACCGAAGAATATTAATGAACAAGTTAATAAAATCAAGATATAAGTTAAGTGCCATTAACGGAACTTCCTCAGCAGTGACTCCATACTGTTTCATCCGGTTAAAATCGTATAAAATGTAACCGCTGAAGACAAGAATGCCTATGAATGAAAAGACAAGCATAGCTGTAGAGCTTAATGGTGAAAATATATTGAAAATACTAATGGCAATCAACGCAAGTAAGGCAGCCATCAGCATTCCGCCAAGGAAGCTAAGGTCACGTTTAGTCGTTGTGGCATATAGAGCCAAACCGCTGAATACTACTGTAGTTGTTACACCAGCCATTAAAACGACATTTGAACCAGCTACGGCAGTATAATGGGCGATAATTGGAAAAGTGGTAATACCTGAGATGAATGTAAAGACGTATAAAAATGTATAACCGATTGCTTTTTTCTTTCTAAGAAAAAACGCACCTATCAACATAGCGATTTCAAGGATAGCTAATGGAAGAAAAAGTGCGGTAGGTACTTGTGTGCCAATGGCCATACCAAGTACAGAAATGGCAAGAGAGAGTGCGAATGTCCGTAATACAGATGGCATATAACTTTGAACCGATTGTGAATACATACTAGTAACCTCCAATTTGTGTTTAATAAGAATACGTTGCGCATTACAAAAAGTTTCATATTTTAAAAAAGATATAGGTAGTATATCATAGTAAGACAGTTAAGAGAGAGATGGTTGGTTGTTCAACACTTTAACTTGTTGTTGAATGTATATATAGAAGTAACAGTAATATCTTATGTGAACTCTATTCATTAAACGATGGGAACATGTCTATTTGTAAGGAGGAATAAGGATGAGTGAATGCAAGTTGAACCATTCAAAAAGTGATGTGCAAAACAAATATGATCAACAAGAAAAATATCTTCCAGAAGAAATAAGGGATCTATTACAGGTGTTCTTTAAAAAAGAGCTTCCACAGAGTACGCTCAATACCATTTTTCATTTATTGAAGAAATATGATTTAGCTGAAAGTAGTGAACAAGAGCGTAGAATTGAACAATTAAAAGAAATAGTATGGTAGTAAAACGCAGTTCGACAACCTTTGTCGACTGCGTTTTTTATTATGGGTTACCGTTTAGTATTCTGCGATAATGCAAAAACAAGACTTCGAGGTCATCATTTTTCTTTAAAATAGGTCTTTAGTGTGTGGAATATTACAGAAAAAAAAGGCTGATATAATCAAGGGAAGAAAGGATTAAATAATGGTTAAAGATCGCTGTAACAGCATACAAACCAATTAAATATCTAAAAAGTTATAATATGTAAATTAAAAATTTTCTAAATTTCTAAAAAATATTACATTGAGATATTTTATTTATAGGATATTTATGGTATTGTAAGTAAATAAGACATAATATTTTGAAAATTATTTTAAGTGTAAAGCGATTAATATTATATTACTAAAATTAACAGGTAGTTCATTACAAATATTACACAAAAAGTAATGAAAACGAATTAATTGAAATTTTTTTTACAAAACTATTGAAAAGTTCTCAGAAATTGTATAAACTCAAACTTAATTATCAGAAAATTTTTATTTTATCGAAAAAGTAGTTATAAAGTTAGGGGGAACTTCGATGGAGAAACCAATATTACAAATAGAGAACCTAACCACTTCATTTAGAATAAAGGACGACTATTATGCAGCTGTAGATAATGTTTCATTCACAGTTAATGAAAATGAAATTGTAGCTGTTGTTGGGGAATCTGGTTGTGGAAAGAGTGCATTGGCTTTGTCCATTATGCAATTACATAGTAAAGATCGAACCAAGCTGGAAGGAGCGATAAATTTTAAAGGGAAAAATCTAATACCTTTAAATGAAGCTCAATTAAACAAGGTTCGCGGCAAGGAAATGGGAATGATTTTCCAAGAACCCTTAACAGCACTAAATCCGTTGATGGTGGTAGGGAAACAAATCGAAGAAAATTTAGATTATCATACAAAGCTCTCTAAAGAACAGAAGAAAACAAGGACGCTGGAACTGTTGTCACAGGTTGGAATTCCTTATCCTGAGCTGACATATAAACAGTACCCGCATGAACTGTCTGGCGGAATGAGGCAAAGGGTAATGATTTCTATCGCCATTGCTTGTAACCCAGACTTAATTATAGCTGATGAACCTACGACTGCGCTGGATGTAACCATACAGGCTCAGATTCTCGATTTGTTAAAGTCCATTCAACAAAAGACACAGATGGGAATTATCTTGATTACACATGATTTAAGTGTCGTAGCTGAAGTAGCTGATAAAATTGTGGTTATGTATGCGGGGCAAGTAGTTGAAACAGGTACGGTTAGAGAAATATTAAAAAATCCGCTGCATCCATATACAAAGTCATTGCTTCATTCTATCCCATCGGCAATCACAGATAAAAGCCGCTTGCATGTAATTGAAGGAATTGTCCCTTCCATTGCAAAGATGGATAGAGTTGGCTGCCGCTTTAAGGATCGGATAGCTTGGATTCCAGAAGAAGCACATGAACATTCCCCTGAGCTTCACGAAGTTGAAACAGGTCATTGGGTTCGCTGCACCTGCTACCAACACTTTCACTTCCAGGATGAAAAAGGAGAAATGATAACTCATGACATTACTTAAGGTTGAAGATTTAAAAGTTCATTTTCCAATCAGGGGCGGTTTTTTCAGAACGGTGGTCGATCATGTTCGAGCAGTAGATGGCGTATCCTTTGAGTTAGAAGAAGGTGAAACCTACGGGCTGGTCGGTGAATCAGGCAGCGGAAAATCAACTACTGGAAAAGCTATTGTAAAATTAAACAAGGTTACTTCAGGGAAAATCCTTTTTGAAGGACAGGATATAGCTAACTATAGCAGCAGACAAATTAAGCCCTATAGAAGAGATATTCAGATGATTTTTCAAGATCCATATTCATCACTAAATCCGAAAAAGAGAGTACTTGATATTATTGCCGAACCGTTGAGGAATTTTGAAAGGCATTCACCAGGTGAAGAAAAGAAAATTATTCAAGATTATCTTGATAAGGTAGGACTTAGTCCAGATTCCATTTATAAGTACCCGCATGAGTTTTCAGGTGGACAGCGTCAAAGAATTGGAATTGCCCGATCGTTGACATTGAAACCTAAATTAATTATTGCCGATGAACCAGTTTCTGCCCTTGATGTATCTGTTCAAGCGCAGGTCTTGAATTTCCTCCAAGATCTCCAAGAGGAATTCAAATTAACTTATTTGTTTGTTGGACATGACCTAGGAGTAATTCGCCATATGTGTGACAGGATGGGAGTTATGTATCGCGGTCGTTTAGTGGAAGAGGGGACAAGTCAGGAAATATATAATAACCCTCAGCATATCTACACGAAACGGTTAATTGCTGCTATTCCAGATCTTGAACCGAATGTTCGAGAGGAAAAGGCAATAGCGAGACAAAAGGTTTCCGAAGAATATGAACAGTCTTATTCAAAGTATTTTGATGAAAAAGGCCGGGCTTATGATTTAAAACCAATCTCCACAACACATAGAGTCGCATTACCATAGGAGGAGAAAAAAATGTGGAAATTTATTCTTAGACGGGTTTTACTGATGATTCCCCAGCTTTTTATCTTAAGTATTATTGTGTTCGCCATGGCTAAGGCTATGCCAGGGGATGCGCTTTCCGGTAAAGTCATGGATCCGGGCATTAGTCCAGAGCGAATCGAAGAACTTAGGGAACAAATGGGTCTAAATGATCCAATGCACACACAATATATCAGATGGATTTCAAATGTCGCACAAGGTGATTTTGGACAATCCTACACTCATAAAACGAAGGTAATGAATGTTATAGAAGACCGCGTTTGGCAAACCGTGTATTTGTCTCTATTTACAGTAATTATCATTTATGCCCTAGCGATTCCTTTAGGGATACTAAGTGGACGATATAACGACTCATGGATTGATAAAGCAATTACTGGCTATACATATGTTGGTTTTGCAACCCCAACCTTTATCTTTGGGTTAATCGTACTATTCTTGTTTGGTTTTACTTTTGATTTATTCCCAACTGGGGGAACAGTTAGTTCAAAAGTAGATGAGGGAACCTTTGCTTATTTCTTAAGTAAGCTGAACCATATGGTACTTCCTGCATTCAGTGCAGCCCTTATTTCTACGGTAGGTGTGGTTCAATACTTACGCAGCGAGGTTGTCGATAATAAATTAAAAGATTATGTTCGTACGGCTAGATCGAAAGGAATTCCCGAATCGAAAGTTTATTCACGGCATATTCTAAGAAATTCTTTCTTACCTATAGCTGCATTTTTAGGCTATGAAATTACCGGCTTAATTGGTGGTTCGATCATCATTGAAACAATATTCAGCTATCCAGGGATAGGGCAGCTTTTTGTAACATCGATCAGTCTGCGGGATTTCAGCGTCGTTACGGCACTCGTCATGTTGACAGGTTTTGCCACATTGCTCGGCACTCTTCTTTCAGACATCATATTAAGTGCGGTTGATCCGCGCATACGGATTGAATAGAAAGAGGGTGGACTAAAATGGGAATGAATGTAGAAACGGTAACATCAGCTCCACCAAAGGAAGTTAGTCCTTCCGGGATGAAAGTCATTTGGCGGGAAATTAGAAAAGATCGAATGGCCATGGTTTCACTAGTGATTTTGGGAATCGTACTAATTGCTGTTTATTCCGCTGCACTATTCATAGATGAAGACGCAGCTGCGCGGGTTGACGTATTTGCGATTTATATGGATCCATCAAGTGCTTATTGGTTAGGAACAGATTATGGTGGACGTGATGTTTTTCAACAATTAATTATCGGTACACGTAACTCATTTTCTATTAGCTTGGGTATAACCGTACTGACCGCACTTATTGGGCTAAGTGCCGGGCTGATTGCTGGGTACTTTGGCGGTTGGACAGATAACATAATCATGCGTGTTATCGATTTTGTAATCACACTGCCTCAAATGATGTTTATTATCGTTCTTGTAACGATTATTCCTAAATTTAATGTGACTACGTTCATCTTAATAATGACGCTCTTTTTATGGACAGGAAAGGCTAGACTGATTCGCTCGAAGGTATTGTCTGAACGTGAATTGGATTATGTCCATGCTTCACAGACACTGGGTACACCGCATTGGAAGATTATTTTGTATCATATCCTTCCAAATGTCAGCTCGTTAATCATCGTGAATTTTACGTTGAATCTAGCAGGAAATATCGGTTTGGAAACAGCTTTGACGTTCCTTGGGTTTGGACTTCCTGAAAGTACACCAAGTCTTGGGACATTGATAGCTTATGCAACAAATCCTGAAGTATTAGAATACAGATGGTGGATCTGGTTACCCGCGTCAGTCATGATTTTAGTGCTGATGCTGAGTATAAATTTTATAGGGCAAGCCTTGAAACGTGCAGGAGATGCAAGACAAAGAAGAGGATAAAAAAAAGGGAGAGTGGATTTTGTGAAATTGAAGGGATATAGTAAAGTATTGAGCGTAATGGCTGTTTCAGCTTTATTGCTTGCAGCATGTAATGATGACACTGAAAAAGCAGGTACAAAACCAGCAAAAGACAAACCGACAAAGGAAACTGTAAAAGAAGATGCAACAGCGTTCCCGCGTGCGACTACTAATGATAAAGAAGCACTTGAAGACGGTCACGTTAACTATGGTTTAGTATCCGATACCCCGTTTGAAGGAATCTTAAACTATAGCTTCTATGAAGGCGCACCAGATGAAGAAGTAATCCGTCTTTTCGATGAGGGCTTGTTGTCGGCAGATGAAGATTATGTCTATGATCAAAATGGCGCAGCTACATATAAGCTTTCAGATGATAAAAAGACGATTACACTAACGATTCAAGATCATGTAAAATGGCATGATGGTTTGCCGGTAACGGCTGCAGATCTTGAATATGCCTACCTAGTAATCGGAAATAAGGATTACACGGGTGTCCGTTATGACAGTCAAATGTCCATGATTGAAGGCATGGAAGAGTACCATGCTGGAAAAGCAGACACTATTTCTGGTATTAAAGCAGAAGGTAACGAAATTTCCATTACATTTAAAGAAGCGAACCCTTCTGTGTTAACGGGTCTTTGGACTTATCCGCTTCATAAAGAATACCTAAAAGATGTGAAGATTAAAGACCTGGTTGAGTCTGATAAGATTCGTAAAGAGCCAATTGGTTTTGGACCGTTCAAAGTCAAAAAAATCGTTCAAGGTGAAGCCGTTGAGTACGAACGATTTGATGATTATTGGGCTGGTAAACCAAAAGCAGCATCCTTTACGCTTAAAGTAGTGAATAACTCTATTGCGGTTAAGTCTTTGCAAAATGGTGATTTAGATATCGCTACAGTTAATGCTGATCAAATGGATTCTGCGAAAGCACTGAAAAACATAGATGTTTTAGGGAACCTTGAGCTTGCATACACATATATCGGCTTTAAATTAGGCCGCTATGACGCAGAAAAAGAAGTAAGCGTGATGGATCGTCCGAAAATGCAAAACAAACAGCTTCGTCAAGCAATGGCATATGCAATCGATAATAACATTGTAGCAGAGAAGTTCTATAAAGGATTACGTTTTGCTGCGACAAGCGTTATTCCAACAGCATTCCCTAAGTATCATAACACAGAGATGGAAGGCTACAAGTTTGACCCAGAAAAAGCAAAATCATTACTTGATGAAGCTAAATATGTCGATAAAGACGGCGATGGTCTTCGTGAAGATCCTAAAGGTGAGAAATTCACGATTAACTTTGCCTCTATGACTGGAACAGATATAGCAGAACCTCTTTCTATGTTGTACATTCAGCAATGGAAAGATGTGGGCTTAGATGTTCAATTAGTGGATGGTAAGTTGTCTGAGTTCAATTCTTTCTATGAAATGCTGCAAACAGACAGCGAAAAAGTTGATATTTATCAAGCAGCATGGGGTACTGGTTCTGATCCCGATCCATCCGGTATTTGGGCTAAGGGAGCAAGCTATAACTATACTCGCTGGGTAAATGATAAAAATGACGAGTTATTGAAACAAGGTATCTCAGAGAAAGCCTTTGATGAAAATTACCGTAAAGATATCTATAACCAATGGCAAGAGCTTATTCATGAGGAAGTGCCTGTCATTCCGACATTATTCCGTTATGAATTTGCAGCAGCTAATAAACGTGTAACTGGCTTTGACTTGAAGTTATTAGAATGGGACAAGGTAGGCGTGACAGAAGCAGACCCTGTAAAATAAGTTATTCCAGCACAGGAATCCAAATAGGATTCCTGTGCTTTTCTGTGTAGGCATAACGTTTCAATTCATACCATTCGGGTTATATACCTAATAGAATGAAATGGAAGGTGTTGGTTAAAATTGAATAACCAAGTAGAGGAAACGCAGCACGAGCTTGAAATGATGTTTACAGGCGGGTTAGGACGAACGCTTACAGCAGCCGAACAAGAAATTATATTAGATATTGTCGCTTATCCTGTAGAAAAACGAGTTGCTTTTTTAGAAATGATGAAGGAATTCATTAACCGAAATTAACAAGCGGAAATTATTGAGCCTTTCGAGGCTTTTTTTTTGAGTATTCAGATTAGAATTGAATGTAACTGATTCATCCCATTTTCAACCATGCTTGTAAGCTGTATAATTAATAGCTAGATATGAAGAGGGAGATGACGGTGTGTCAGTAATTAATGAACAAGAGATTGTTACCTACATAAAAGA
>NZ_JAZVJO010000465.1:0-9300 GCF_059453735.1 Peribacillus sp.
TCGGTCCAAGTATTTAATGCGACTGTAAATAACATTTTACTCTCATTAGAAACAACACCTCGTGAGGTAGATTTAATCTTATATTATCCTTCAGATGATTATATCTATTTCTTGGATAATCAAACGGTATTCGAATTAAAGAAAGAAGTCATTTTACCAGGTTTATATGAACATAATGTCAATGAACGGTTTTTAATCTACTCACTGTCCTTTGTTTAGATAATCCTCGACGTACATTGGAAATATAATGGTATAATATTACTATTATAGTTACATAGTGAGGTGGAATATCGTTGAAGGCTACATTTACCGATTATGTGAAGCATTTAATGAAAATAAAAACAATTTCAGAACCGACTTTTCTGAAAGATTTTGAACAAGAAAGTCAACAGCTGCATGATTTAAAAAAGCTTAGCAGAGAGAGCCCAGCTAATAAGAGAACGCTTATTGAACGAGATTTACTTCTCTTAAAACATGGGATTGAAGGGGAAGCTAAGGTTTACTATGAATTAAAAAATTCGTTTATCCCTATGCTTTGTCTGCATGATATTCGAATTCCTTATAAGGATTATTACGCTCAATTTGATTTTGTCATTATAACAAATAAATTGATTTATATTTTGGAAACGAAAAAGCTGAGTGGAGATATAGAAGTGAATGGTGATGGCGATTTTATTCGCATTATCAAGAATAAGCATGGAAATATTATTAAAAAAGAAGGTATGTATAGTCCAATTTCTCAAAGTGAACGACAAGTAAATATATTAAGGGAAGTGTTACTAAGAGAAGAGCTGATTAAAACGTTACCAATTAAATCAGCCGTCATTATTGCCAATCCAAAGTCAATTATTAATAAAACATATAGCCCTAATCGAATTAAAGAGAAGTTATATAAGCACGATCAAATAGGTCAGCTGCTAAAGACTGAGATGGCGAAAGAAAAGGATCGAGATATTTTAGAAAAACAGCAATTTAATATCGCGCGTTTCCTAATGGAAAAACATGAACCACTTAAGATCGATTATGCCGCAAAATATGCTGTTCATAATATTGAACTGAGTCCTGAGGTGGAGCTTGCAGCCTCTGTTGACACGATCGAACTAGATACAAAAGAAAAAGATATTTATGCAATGTTAAAAGCTTATCGCTTAGAAACCTCTAGGCAGGGGAATCTAAAGCCTTACTGGGTATTTACGAATAGCGAATTAGATGAAATTGTCGAGCGGAGGCCGAGAAATATAGCCGATCTAATAGCGATAAAAGGATTTGGAGAAACAAAAGCAGCGAAATATGGTGCGGCAATTCTAGAGATTGTGAATAAATAAGCCGTTCGTAGTGAGCTGGTTAAAAGTTCTCAGCGTGGAAACACATGGAAACACCTGCGTTGACTTTCATTATTTGGGATACTATACTTTTATACGAAAAAGTGTGGAAAAGTTTATCAAGGATTCTAGATTCTTAAGAATGTTACTAATCGGTTTTACGGATCTTTAGAAGGAGAAATCTATGGAAACTAAAAAAGTGTTACCCGTTCTTTTTTTAGTGATGTTTTTAGTGATGGTTGGTTTTGGTATTATTATTCCTGTGTTACCTTTTTTAGCAGAAAAAGTTGGCGGCAGTCCGACTGAACTTGGACTTTTAATGGCTGTATATTCGTTAATGCAATTATTCTTCGCCCCAATGTGGGGACGTATTTCTGACCGTATCGGACGGAAACCGGTTATGCTGATTGGAATTGCAGGGCTTGCTCTTTCCTTTTTCATTATGGCAATGGCAGATTCTTTATGGGTATTATTTGTAGCCAGAATTGTAGGCGGGATTCTTTCTTCAGCAAATATGCCAACAACTATGGCTTATGTAGCAGATATCACGACACCTGAAGAACGTGGAAAAGGAATGGGGATTATTGGAGCTGCTACCGGATTAGGCTTCGTTTTTGGTCCAGCAATCGGAGGGATTTTCTCAAAGGTCAGTTTGAATATGCCTTTTTATATCGCTGGAATCTCCTCCATTATTACCTTCTTTTTAGTCGTACTATTAGTGAAGGAATCATTGTCAGTAGAAAAGAGGGTAAAACGATCTGATGAAAAAATATCCATGTGGAAATCCTTTCAGGGACCTGTTTCAATCATCTTCATTTTGCAATTGATTGTAACGCTCTCAATGGCAGGTCTTGAAACGACATTCGCTTACTTTGCTGCACAAAGAGCAGGTATTGGTACGGTTCAATTAGGTTACATATTTATGATTATGGGTTTTGGCAGCGCAATTGTTCAGGGTGGCTTAGTTGGGCCAATGACAAAAAAATATGGAGAAGGTGCAGTTATACGAATAGGAGTTATCGTGTCAGCAATAGGATTTATCCTGATCTTGTTCTCGAATAGCTTCTGGACATCTGCGGCGTTTTTAACCATTTTCGGTTTAGGAAACGGAGTCATTCGTCCTGCAATTTCGTCTCTTTTGACGAAAAATTCAACATCTGGACATGGTAGTGCTACAGGATTACTTTCCTCTTTTGATTCATTTGGCCGAATAGCGGGACCTCCTATCGGCGGAGCGTTATATTCCGTATCAATTGGTTTACCGTATATTTCAGGAGCAATCCTTTCAATATTTGCGTTAGTTCTCTATCAAATTTATCATGCTAAGAACCGTAAAATGCATATGATCGCTTGATTGTTTTTAACCTGTAAACTGGTGTTCGTTAATTGGATACAAAGTTTACAGGTTTTTTGTTGTGACTTTTGTTGGAATAATATTGTTAAATAAAGTAGAGATTAATGAAGTACACGATCTATTCACAAATTTAATGGAGAAAATAAGATTAAAACCAAGTGTATAATGGCTCTAAAAGCATCGATTAGACGGGTAGTACTTTTGACGGAATTTTCACGCTCGTCTGATTTAATTCTATTATAAGAATTACCATTGCCGAAACTAAAATTAGAGTGATATAATGTCTCCTATGATTTAAAGTCCAATACAGGAAGTGACTAAATTGTCTAACAATTCAAAAGAAAGTAAATTTGTTCCTTACGTCTCAGCGTCAAAGTCTCTACCAGAGCTTACAGCTACTGCCATTATTCTCGGAGTTATTCTTGCTATAATATTTGGTGCAGCTAACGCATACTTAGGACTTCTTATTGGATTAACTGTTTCCGCATCCATTCCTGCAGCAGTTATTTCAATGGCGATCTTAAGAGGAGTTTTACGTCGTGATTCAATATTAGAAAATAATATTGTTCAAACAATGACTACTGCCGGTGAGGCTATTGGAGCCGGAGCTGTATTTACACTTCCTGCCTTATTCATGTGGGATCTAGAAGTGAGTCAGCTATTTATTATTTTCGTAGCTCTTACTGGAGGATTTCTAGGTGTATTTATGATGGTACCCCTACGACAGCTTCTAATTGTGAATGAACACGAAACTTTACCATTTCCAGAAGGAACTGCTTGTGCAGAAGTTCTGAAATCAGGTGAAGAAGGCGGATCAAATGCCAAATTAATTGGTGTAGGATTAGTCATCGGTGGTGCGATTAAAGTACTTGGTGATGGTTTCAAAGTATTTAAAACAGAAGTTGAAACAAGTATTATAGGATTTAAAAATGCTGTTGTTGGACTTGATGTTTTTCCAGCCTTATTAGGTGTAGGTTATATTATCGGGCCGCGTGTTGCTGGGCAGATGCTTGGCGGCGGACTTCTAGCTTGGATCGTACTTATTCCAGCGATCAGCTTCTTTGGCGGTAACGCGACTGGTGCGATCTTCCCATCAGAAGTTCCAATCAGTGAATTGGATGCATGGGGAATTTGGGATAACTACATCCGTTATATTGGTGCTGGTGCGGTTGCTACAGGGGGATTAATTACCCTAGTTAAAACGTTACCAATGCTCTTTAAATCTGCTAAGGATACAGTTAAAGGGTTACAATCCAATAAAGGCCAGCTTAAACCACAGCCTATTCGTACGGAAAGAGATATTCCTGCGAAATATGTTTGGATTGGTATCTTGGTTATCATTCTAATTATTGCTTTTGTACCTGTTACAGATGTTGGTTTTATTGGTGCTCTTGCCATAGGAACATTTGGTTTCTTATTTGTTACTGTAGCTTCTAGGATTGTCGGAATCGTGGGTAGTTCTTCGTCTCCGGTTTCTGGAATGACTATTGCGACGTTACTAATTGTTGCTCTTGTCTATTCGTCAGTTGGCTATACAGGAATGAACGGTATGGTTGCTGCATTAACAGTTTCAGCAATTGTATGTACTGCTCTTGCAGTGGCAGGAGACGTTTCTCAAGATCTGAAAACTGGTTATATTGTCGGTGGAACACCATGGAAACAGCAAGTTGCTATGATGATTGGTGTCGTTGCATCCGCTTCTGTAATTGGTTTGATCCTTATTCTCATGAATAATGCTTATACTATTGGTTCAGCGGAACTGCCAGCACCTAAAGCAGCACTTATGAAAATACTGGCTGAAGGTGTTCTAGGTGGAGATTTACCTTGGACGTTGATCTTTATCGGCGCAGCCATTTCAATCACGCTTGAGTTCTTTGGTTTAAATTCACTAACCGTTGCAGTAGGTATTTACTTACCAGTTCATACTAGTGCGCCAATCATGATTGGTGGGTTTGTTCGTTACTTCGTAGAGTTCTTTGCTAAAACAAAAGAAATTCTTAAAGAACGTGTAGACAGAGGGGTACTATTAGCTTCGGGTTTAATTGCCGGAGAATCTTTACTAGGTGTATTAATTGCTGTATTAATTGCTGTTGGAGTGAAAATTCCAGAGACTGCCGCAATGGCCAGCAACCTAATCCCACTCATATTATTCTTGGCACTAGCTGTATTCCTTTGGTATGTTGCTAGTAAGAAGAGTAAGAAAAATGTTTAAAAAACGACGCAAAGAGGAGAAGAACCTATTAAATATGGTTCCTCTTTTGGAGAAACGAGTTACTTTGACTAAGGATTCCAATGGAGCTTTTTTGATTATCCAGAGGACCAATATAGTGGAAAGGTTCACTATACGTTTTTTCAGACAGCCTGCCGTTCGTCGAATTAGACTCGATAAATTTGGATTATTTGTGATTGAACAGCTTGATTACCACAAGAATGTACAGCAGATAGCTGAAGATATGAGTGAACATTTTGGTGAGGAAGCAGATCCTGCCCTACCGCGGCTTGTAAAGTTTTTACAAGTGCTTGAAGTTTATGACTGGATTATCTGGGAAACAGACGATCAAGTTCTAAAATAAGTTTCCCCCCATATTTCATAATATGGGGGGTTTTTGTGTGTAAGGGATATAATTAGTTTTCTAGAAACATATTGATTTTATAATTATCATTCACTATAATCATTATTGAAAGCGCTTTATTGGTTAAATTTGTAATTGTTATATTTTTTTACTCTTTGTAGAAACCGGTTTCGTTAATAAGAAAGGAGGTTCATAAAACGCTTAACAGAGGGCGATTTCAATAAAACTTATTCTATTTTCGGGGGGAAATATCATGAAATTCAAAAAATGGTTATTGGTCGGTTTTTCATCCTTACTAGTATTTGGAGCTGCAGCATGTTCATCTGATGAGAGTTCAAGTGACGGCGGCAGTAAAGATAAAGAAGTTTCAATTGATTTTTGGGTATTTGGTGCAACTGGTTATGAAGAGCTTGCTAAGGAATATGAGAAAGAAAATAAGAATGTGAAAATTAAAATTAAAAAATCAGAAACGGACGCACATCATAGTAATTTATTTACTGCACTATCTGCTGGAACCGGTGCCCCGGATGTTGCGATGCTAGAAGTAGATCAGGTTGACCGCTTCCGGGATGCTCAAGATCGACTGCTAAATTTATATGATATGAAAGCTGATGAAATAAAGGATCAATACTTAGATTGGAAATGGAAAATCGCTGAAAATGATGGTGGGAAATTTCTAATGGGACTTCCGACAGATATAGGTCCTAAAGCATTATACTATCGTACTGAGCTATTTGAAGCTGCTGGGCTGCCAACAGAGCCTGAAGAAGTGTCGGCTCTTATCTCCACACCAGAAAGTTTTAAAGAAGCTGCGTTAACCATCAAAGAAAAAACAGGAAAGCCAATGGTTGCTAGTATGGAAATGATGTACCGTGCAAAGCTCGATACATTGGAAGAAAGTTATTTTGATTCAGAAGGAAATCTATTAATTGAAGAAGCAGAAAATGGCGTAAAAGGTGCATATGATCAAGCAGTTGAAATGAATAAGTTAGGACTAGTAGGCAATTTACCTATGTGGTCGGCAGAATGGGGAAGTGGGGTTCAAAAAGGGGATTTTGCTGTTGAATTAGGCGCAGCTTGGTTTAAAGGTTGGATGGAAGGAAACGCACCAGATGCTGCTGGTAAGTATAAAGTGGCAACATTGCCGACAGAATACAGTGGTAACTGGGGCGGGTCATACATTACCATTCCAAAAGAAACGAAACATCCTCAGGAAGCTTACGATTTTGTAAAATGGTTGGTTTCACCTGACAATCAATTAAAATCATTTAAATCCAGCGGGCTGTTCCCATCTTCGCCACTAGTGTATGAGATGGATGACTTTAAAGCTTCTACGGATGATTATTTCAGCGGCCAATCGACGCAAAATGTATTTGCGCAATCTGCTCAAAAGATTAGCTATGTTTATAAAGGGAAAAATTATATTACGGTTAATGATGAAATCAATACCGCATTGACAAATGTTCAAGATGGAAAAGATCCTGAGAAGGAATGGACAGCTGCTATTAAACGTATTAAAAAGGCACTTGATCGCTAATAGGAAAGATCGAATAAAAAATCTGGCGGTTATCATGCCGTCAGATTTGTATTTTTATAGTCTCTGAGGAGGAAGTGAAATGATTCCTTTAGAAGTAAAAAAGGATCCGGTGTATAAACGTTCTTTATCTGAAAAAACGAAAGATATGATATCAGGCTATTTATATATTTCACCGTTTTTTATTATCTTTGCCATTATCGGCCTATATCCAGCGATATTTAGTCTTTTCCTGGCGTTTCAAAAATGGAATGGGATGGGCGAAATGGAGTTTGTGGGGCTTGCTAACTTCAAAGTTATTTTAACAGACCCTTTATTCTGGAAGTCTGTCTATAATACGATTGTGCTTGGAGTTATGGGAACTGCCCCACAGTTGGTAGTAGGATTAGTACTTGCTTTCTTTTTAAATTTAACGTACCTAAGATTCAAAAACTTTTTTCGTATCACAATTTTTATGCCGTACATCACTTCCATGGTTGCGGTTGCTTTAGTATTCAGCGTTTTTTTTAGCAGCAATGATACAGCCTTAGTCAATTACTTAATTGGTTTAATCGGGATTGATCCAGTCAATTGGAAAACATCAGAGTGGGGAGCTAAAATCGCTATATCAACGATGGTTTTTTGGAGATGGCTTGGGTATAATACGATAATTTTCTTCGCTGGAATGCAAAGTATCTCCAATGATTTGTATGAGGCGGCTAAGATTGATGGAGCCAATAAATTACAACAGTTAAGATATATAACAATTCCTATGTTAAAGCCGTTTATACTATTGACTGTCTTTTTTTCTACGGTGGGTGCGATGCAGCTATTTACGGAGCCGGCTGTATTTCTTGGTAACGCGGCGTTTTCACGGGATGAGGCACTAACAGTGGTGATGTATTTATACCGTGATGCATTTAGAATTGCTTCATATGGTACGGCGTCGGCGTCGGCTATTATACTATTAATCTTTATCGTAGGAGCTTCAGCATTGAATATGATGATTACTCAAGGATACGGTAGAAAAAGGGGGAGAAAAGGATGAGTCGAGAGGTCGGAACTAAAAAGTGGGGAATCGGACGTCTGGCTATCTATTTATTCTTAACTGTTATCTCTTTCTTTTCAATCTTCCCATTTTATTGGATGTTTGTTATGGCTACAAGCCCGAGTTCGGCTTATAATTCGATTCCGCCTACGCTAATTCCAGGAGATCAGTTAGTAGCAAACTTTAAAAAGGTCTTAGAAATGATTCCGTTTTTTCAATCGATGGTTAATACCCTGATTGTCTGTCTAGTCGTGACAATTGTTGTGCTGTTTATCAGTTCGCTGGCAGGATTTGCATTTGCGAAATTTAAGTTTCCGGGAAAGAATATTTTATTTTTTTCCATTTTATTTACGATCGTAATTCCTCCTCAGTTGGGGCTTATCCCCCAATATTTATTAGTGGCAAAGGCCGGATTACTTGATCACTTATTTGCAGCGATGGTTTTGTTCTTTTTAAACCCGTTAGGAATCTTTTTGATGCGGCAATATGTAAATCAATCTGTACCTGATGAATTAATTGAGGCCGCAAAGCTCGATGGATGCTCTAATTTTAGGATTTATCGAAGTGTGGTCCTGCCAATTATCCTTCCGGCTTTTGCAACACTTGGAATTATTGTTTTTACATCAGTATGGGGAGAGTTCTTATGGCAGTTTACGGTCCTTCGTGATCCGGAATCCTATACCATTCAGGTGGCACTTGCCTCATTAAATAATACCAATAGAGTTGATTTTGGTATGCTTCTGTCAGGGGTGTTCTGGGCGACTGTTCCACTTCTAATCGTCTTTTTAATATTTAACAAATTATTCATCTCGAGTATTGCTGAAGGTTCAGTTAAGTAGGATGCATATAAATGAGAAAAACCCTATAGGTAAGCAGCTAGATTTGAGGGAATTAAGATGGCGTTAACAATCCGTGATATAGCAGAAATGGCGGGGGTTTCAAAAGCAACGGTATCAAAGGTGATTAATCATTATGAGGGAGTTAACGAGCAAACGAAGCGTAAGGTGATGCGTATAATTGAAAAGACTGGATATCAACCTACGTTTTCAGCCAAATCGCTGGCGACGAATAAATCTGGTCTAATTGGCTTGATTTATGCTGGGGAGACGAATGTAAAGTTTAATCATCCTTTTTTTAGTGAAGTTATTTCCACTTTTCAAAAAAACATCGTCGGACTGGGCTATGATATTATTATTTTTTCCAATGAACCGTCTGTTCGGAAAAATGTTGATTATCTAGCACGATGCAGACATTTTCGTCTGGATGGCTGTCTTATTGTAGCGGGTGAAGAGATCGAGCAGGCGGTTATGGAACTTGATCAGAGTGAAATCCCCTGTGTTGGCATAGATATCAAACTCACTGGAGGGAACTCCGCTTTTGTGATGACAGACAATTTAATGGTCTCGCAATTAGCAGTTGAGCATGTATATGAAGAGGCATGCGGAGAAATCGCTTTTATAGCAGGCAAGAAAACGTCGGAAATATCAAAT
>NZ_JAZVJO010000466.1:0-3543 GCF_059453735.1 Peribacillus sp.
ATTGGTCAAGGCGATTGTATCTTTATTAAACTTCCCTATAACCGTGGTAATTACTTAATTGATACTGGAGGCAGTATTGCATTTAACCAGGAAGCCTGGATGGAGCGGCGTAAAACGTATAATACAGCTGAAGATATAATTATTCCATTGTTAAAAAGTAAAGGCATTCATCATCTTGATAAGTTAATTTTGACCCATCCAGATGCGGATCATATTGGAAGTGCGAAGGAGGTTCTTCAACATATTCCTGTGAAAAGTATTGTAATCGGGAGAGAAAGTGAAAGTGATTATTTGGATAAAAATTTTGTGGAAGTGGCGCAGTCAAAGAGTATTCCCATTCAAACCCTTAAGCGGGGAGAAAAATGGGAAGCAGGCGGGGTGAGCTTTCACGTGCTTCATCCGTATAAAAAAGAAGAGAATACCAATGATGCTTCAATTGTCTTGTATGCAAAAATGGGCGGGTTAACGTGGTTGTTTACAGGAGACTTTGGCATTGAGGGAGAACCAGAGCTTATAGCATCCTATCCAACGCTCCGAGCAGATGTTTTGAAGGCGGGGCATCATGGAAGTAAGACGGCATCTTCAGAAGAATTGGTGAAAACAATCTTGCCTAAAGTGAGTGTTATTTCAGCTGGAAAGAATAATCGTTATGGTCATCCTCATCAGGAGGTCCTTGATGTCTTTAATAAGCACGGTGTGAAAATATTTCGCACTGACAGCCATGGGGCGATTACGTATCGTTTTAAAAAAAGTACTGGAACCTTTTCAACACAACTGCCATAGGATGTCAGTATCAGAAACGTAAAAATAAAGGAGACTGCATCTGCAGCCTCCAAGCTAGAAAGTTTATCCCAGTCAACTTATCAAGCAGGTCGTATTTTTTAGTCTATGTATACGACTAATTAAGAGCCAATTACTTGTACAGCAACAGCAATCGTGAACAAGAGTGCAAAAAATACGAAAGAAGCAATAAAGCCTACTGCTGAGTCGCCAACGTCATTCCGCTTTGTTTGTACATTTTTTTCAAATTCATTCATAATATACCCCTCCTATTTCACTTAATAGTATAAGCGATACCTAGAAAAAAATCTACCGCTCACAAACCACTGCCTGTAAATATATGTTGAAACTTACCAATTAAACCAGCTTTTTTTGTTCCCAAGAGTTAACACAAATACTTTGGACGTACGGGGCTAAAATAATTGTACGGCGCACCGTTCCAATCCAAAAAGAACATCATTTCAGTCAGTCGACTGTCGATTCATGTTCGTACTATAACCGCTGTATAGGAAGTTAAACCTAGGGACTTGCTTACAGCGTTCATATAGATTGGGAATCGGTGCCAATGCAGACCGATTCCCTTATTCTGCCGTTTTTTATTCTTTCTCAAAGGGTTGTCAAATCGCTTTTGCATCTATACCATAAGGGATAAGAATACATAAAAAGAGGCGGAATTATTTTGGTACTGGATGTTTGGAAAAATATAAAGAAAAAACAGTTTGCACCTGTTTATTTGTTGCTTGGCAATGAGAGTTATTTAATCAATGAGACGAAGCAGCTATTAATTGAGCATGCATTGAGTGAAGATGAGTTGGATTTTAATTTTGCCCAATTTGATTTGGAAGAGACCCCAATTGAAACGGCTTTAGAAGATGCGGAAACGATGCCATTTATTGGGGAGAGGCGTTTGGTGTTCTTGATGAATCCGTTTTTTTTAACTGCGGAGAAAAATAAGTCAAAAGTAGAGCATAACGTAAAAAAACTTGAACAATATTTGGCTGATCCAGCCCCTTTTTCCATTATTGTCTTAGTCGCTCCGTATGAAAAGTTGGATGAACGGAAAAAAATAACGAAGGAATTAAAACGGAGTGCAGCTCTTTTTGAGGCTAAGAAACTTTCGGAACACGATCTGAAGACGTGGACTAGAGACAGAGCAACTGCAGCACAAGTTGAAATGGATGATGCAGCCATTGAAATGTTACTTGAGCTTGCTGGGACTAACTTAATGATGCTGGCAAATGAAATGGATAAAATGATTTTGTATGTGGAAGAAGAACGAACAATCGACGTAGAAACGGTTGAAAAGCTCGTGGCAAAATCTTTAGAGCAGAATGTATTTACGCTGGTTGATCATCTCTTGCAGCGTAACATCGAACCTGCTTTGACTATTTATCATGAGTTGTTGCGGCAGAATGAAGAACCGATTAAGATTTTGGGTGTCATTGCTAGTCAAGTCCGTTTAATGTACCAAGTGAAGGGACTTTCAAAGCAAGGCTATAGTCAGCAAAAAATTGCCTCTGCCTTAAAAATACATCCTTATCGAGTAAAACTGGCCTTCCAGAAAAACGGGAAATTCGATGAACGTGAACTATTAGCGATTATTAATGATCTTGCGGAAGCGGATTATAAGATGAAAACAGGCCAAATTGAAAAAGCACTTGCGCTTGAGTTATTGTTGATGAAAATGAGATAAAGACATAAAAAAGAGGCGTGGGAAGTGTTCCAACGCCTTTTTGTATACAAAAAAAACGACCCGAATGGATCGTTAATTTGAACTCATTAAAAATTAAGCGTTTAATGAATTAAGTCTCTTAGTTAAACGAGATTTTTTACGGGCTGCCGCATTTTTATGGATAAGTCCTTTAGATGCAGCTTTGTCTAATTTCTTAGCAGCTGTTAATAAAGCTTCTTTAGCAGTAGCAGCGTTGTCGCCAGCCAATGCAGTTTCAGCAACTTTAACAGATGTACGAACATTAGATTTAACATTTGCGTTACGTAGACGACGTGAATCGTTAGTTTTCACGCGTTTGATAGCAGATTTAATGTTTGGCATTCCGTTCACCTCCTACATAGAAATCGAGATTAAATGATCCCGACTTTTCAAATCTATACTAAATAGCACAAATTATATTTTATCAGACACTGTTATATAATGCAATATCTGAATCAGAATCGAAAAGAATTATGTCTCATCTAAGCAATATCTCGTTAAAGGTATTGTACCAGAGTTATGAATAATAAAAAAGAAATATCGGCAAAATGTTAAAGAAAAACAATTGCAATTATTTTATGTGAGGTGTGAGCAGCGGTGGAAAAAAAACTAGATTTACGAAATTACGGGGTTCGGACCGATTTAGCTATTGAAGCAAGAGAGTTAGCACTTGGTGAAAAAGGGGTAGCTGGGGAAGATAATATTTCGCATTTAAACGGTGTTGTAATTAAAGAACGGAATGTCGATGATTTAAAAATTAGTTTAGTTGAAATAGATAAGGACGGAGAAGAAGTAGTTGGGAAAAAAGCGGGAAGGTATCTTACTTTAGAAGTTCAGGGAATCCGTCAACAGGATACAGATCTTCAGATGGTTGTTGAAAAAGTGTTCGCCCAAGAACTAGCTAATTTCTTAAAAGAGGTGCAAGTGGAAAAGGCGAGTAGTTGTTTAGTAGTGGGACTTGGTAACTGGAATGTTACTCCTGATGCCTTAGGTCCAGCGGTAGTCGAAAACTTGGTTATCACAAGGCATTTGTTTGAGCTGCAGCCAGAATC
>NZ_JAZVJO010000467.1:0-4810 GCF_059453735.1 Peribacillus sp.
TGGCTACCTATAGAAAACGAGGAAACAAGTGGGAATACCGAATTTCATACAAGGATCCATATACACAAAAATATAAAATAAAGTCTTCAAGTGGATTCACTACCAAAAAGGAAGCGCAAATTGCCGCTACTGAAATGGAGCGCCAAATAAAAGAAGGTTTCGAACAAGTCCCCATATCTTTAAAGAGTTTTTTAGAAATATGGTTAGATGAGCATAAAGTCGATATAAGAAAAAATACTCGAATAATACATAAAAAAAACATCAGAAAGTATATATTGTCTTATTTCAAATACATTCAGTTGGGATGTTAAGCCAATCATGTATCAAAAATTTATAAATCATTTATGTGATCAGGGTTATAGCAAACGAACAGTAGAAATAATTCACGGGACTATGTACGCTGCTTTTTCAAAAGCTATCGCATGGAACAAAGTCGAAAAAAATCCATGTGATGGAGTAAAAATCAGAGCAAAAAATCGCCCTGATGAAGGATTAAAATATATGGATTCCGAACATATCAATACTTTTTATAAAGAGGCCTATGCTTACGGTTATATTTATTGGATCTTTTTCAAGGTGCTAATTGAAACTGGAATGAGAAAAGGAGAGGCAGCCGCCTTACAATGGACGGATATCGATTTAAAGGAGAAAACCATATCTATTAATAAGACTTTAGATTTTCAAGCAAAGCAAAATGAGGATCTGTTCGGTGACACAAAGACTTACAATTCCAAGCGAATAATAACTATAAGTCAATCGTTAGCCAACGACCTACATTTTCACAAAAAATATCAAAACCAAAATAAAATCTCTCTTAACGAAGTGTACCATCACGACTTAAATTTAGTTTTATGTAGAAAGGATGGTAATTTCATGCCGAAATCGAGTTTATTTAACTCCTTCTCAAGGATATTAAAACGATTTGACCATCCCCCTCTTCCTATTCATTCATTACGACATACTCATGCCGTATTACAACTCGAGTCCGGTGCCGATATGAAATACATTCAAGAACGTTTAGGTCATGGCAGCGTTCAGATTACAGCTGATGTTTATTCCCATATCTCTAAGAAAATTGAAAAAGACCGTAACGAAAAATTTGAGGAGCATATAAAAACATTTTAAAATAATTTTGGTCGTATTTTGGTCAAAGTTTTACGAACCGACAAACAGGTGCTGTGACCAAAATTAAAAAAAGCCCTCGATACCAATAGTATCAAGGGCTCTGAGCATTAATACATGCTCATATATTGTTCGCGTTCCCATGGGTGGACTTGCGTTCTAAACATATCCCATTCGATTTCTTTCGCTTCGACGAAGTGTTCTAGGATGTGATCGCCAAGTGCGGAAGACATAACTGGGTCAGCTTTTAGAATTTCTAGTGCTGCGTATAGTGTTGCTGGAAGGTCAACGATGCCTTCTTCTTCGCGTTCTTCTTTAGTCATAACATAGATGTTACGGTCAACTGGTGCTGGCGGTGTTAATTCGTTTTTAATACCGTCAAGACCTGCTTTAAGTAGAACTGCAAGTGCTAGGTATGGATTCGCTGCTGGATCGACGCTGCGTACTTCAACGCGTGTTGAGATGCCGCGTGATGCAGGAATACGAACTAGCGGTGAACGGTTTTTAGATGACCAAGCCACATAACATGGTGCTTCGTATCCAGGTACTAGACGTTTGTATGAGTTAACAGTTGGGTTTGTGATCGCTGTAAAGCTTGGTGCATGCTTAATGATACCAGCGATAAATTGTTCAGCTGTTTTGCTTAGTTCTTGTTTTCCATCTTTATCGTAGAATGCATTTTCATTTCCTTTGAATAGGGAAACGTTACAGTGCATGCCTGATCCGTTTACACCAAACAATGGTTTTGGCATGAATGTCGCATGCAGACCATGCTTACGTGCGATTGTTTTAACCACTAATTTAAACGTTTGGATATTATCACAAGCAGAGATAGCATCTGCATATTTGAAATCAATTTCGTGTTGTCCAGGAGCTACTTCATGGTGTGACGCTTCAATTTCAAAGCCCATTTCTTCCAGCTCAAGTACGATATCACGACGGGAGTTTTCGCCAAGATCGGTTGGAGCTAAATAAAAATAGCCGCCTTTATCGTTAAGTTCTAGAGTTGGTTCACCATTAGCATCTAGTTTGAAAAGGAAGAATTCCGGCTCAGGTCCTAAGTTGAAATTAGTGAAACCAAGGTCTTTTGCTTCTTGTAGAATTCGTTTAAGGTTTGCACGTGGATCTCCATCAAAAGGTGTACCATCTGTATTATAGATGTCACAGATTAAGCGAGCTACTTTCCCTTTTTCAGATGTCCAAGGGAAGATTACCCATGTACTTAAGTCTGGATATAAATACATATCCGATTCTTCGATGCGTACAAAACCTTCGATAGATGAACCATCAAACATCATTTTATTATCGAGAGCTTTTTCTAATTGGCTTACTGGAATTTCAACGTTCTTGATTGTTCCAAGAATATCCGTAAATTGAAGACGAATATACTTTACGTTTTCTTCTTTCGCTAAACGAGTGATATCTTCACGTGTATACTTTGCCATTTTTCAAATTCCCCCTAGATAGTTGTTTAATAGTTAATAATATTTTAATGGAAAAAACGTGACATGTCTCCTTGACGAAGTGATGTACGATTCTTCCCACCTTGTAAAAGTTCGGCTCGAAGCAGCTTGCGTAACTCTACATCTGTAAGGTCACGTCTTATTTTTTCAGCTTGCTTAATTGTTTCTGTTTCCACTTCAACTTCTTCTTTTACGGAAAAAATTTTTTTAATACCTGCTAAGTTAATTCCTTGTTCTAAAAGATCTTTCACTTCAAGTAGGCGATCGATGTCATTTAAAGAGAATAGCCGGCGGTTGCCTTCCGTTCTCATAGGAGTAATTAATTGATGCTCTTCGTAATAACGAATTTGGCGCGCGGACAACTCTGTCAGCTGCATCACAATTCCGATTGAGAAAAGAGGCATCGAACGCCGAATATTGTTGCCGCTCATCCTAGCATCCTCCTTTATTACTTATATTGTTTTCTTATAATTCTATCTTATTCTATGTAAGATAATATGTCAATTAAATGTTATGTTTTCTAACACAAAATTTCCATCGCCTCTTACTCTCTTATTCATTCCCTGTAGCATAAGGTTCAAACAAGTAAATCCCTAACTCTAATTGAAAATAAAGGAACAAATTCCAGCGCTATTCCACAAATTCTAAAAGAAAGATATTTTATATGATTAGTAGCTTATACTCATTACAATTTATAAATACATAAAAATGATGACGTGCGGATATCCGCACATCATCATTAACCTACTGTGATTAAATTTTTCGAGAGTAAAGAATCTACCGCTGTTAGGACAGCAATTTTAACATGCTCATAGGTTAAACCACCTTGCACGTAAGCCACAAATGGCGCACGTGTTGGGCCATCTGCAGTTAATTCAATGCTGGCTCCTTGAATAAATGTTCCTGCGGCCATAATGACATCATCTTCATAGCCAGGCATATAGGCTGGGTATGGAGTAACATGTGAATTAATCGGAGATGAATATTGAATCGCTTGGCAGAAGGCTACCATTTTATCTTGGTCATCGAATTGGACCGATTGAATTAAATCGGTTCGATAGGCATCCCATTTCGGGTAAGTATTCATCCCAAGCATCTCTAACAAAGCGGAAGTGAAAACAGCTCCTTTTAATGCTTGTCCGACTACATGCGGCGCCAAGAAAAAGCCTTGATACATTTCTTGAAGGCTATATAACGACGCCCCTGCTTCCGCTCCAATCCCTGGTGAAGTTAATCGGTACGAGCAAGCTTCGACAAATGGTTTTTTGCCGACAATATATCCACCCGTTTTCACTATACCGCCGCCAGGGTTTTTAATTAATGATCCTGCCATGAGATCTGCGCCTACATGGCACGGCTCTTGGTCTTCAACAAATTCCCCGTAGCAGTTATCAACAAAAACAACTAGTTCAGGGTTAATTGCTTTTACAAACTTAATCATTTCCTCAATTTCAGCAATCGTGAACGATGGACGCGTTGCATATCCTTTAGAACGCTGAATCCCAATCATCTTCGTTTTAGGCGTAATGGCCTTTTTCACACTGTCAAAATCGACTTTTCCTGCTTCGGTTAACGCAACAGAATCATAGCCAATTTTGAATTCCTTCAATGAACCGGTTCCTTTACCGCGAATCCCCACAATTTCCTCAAGGGTGTCATAAGGGGTCCCCGTGATATACAAAAGATCATCATCTGGACGAAGAATCCCAAATAAAGCAATGGAGATCGCATGTGTGCCGGAAATGATTTGCGAACGCACCAGCCCTGCCTCACCGCCTAATACTTCTGCAAAGATACTTTCAAGCGTATCCCGTCCATTATCATCATAGCCATATCCAGTAGATGGGGTAAAATGAAAATCACTTACCTGATGATTTTGGAAGCTTTTTAAGACACGAAATTGATTTGACTCCATACGCTCTTCTATTTTTTTATAAATAGGAGCTGCTTTTGTTTCTGCCTCTACCGCCAATTTTTTAAGTATTTCACCGTTCTGTAAATATTGATACATCAAATTTTCCCCTTTATTTTGTATAGTTCCCAAGTTGTCCTGTCAGTGGGTGATCGACTAAGCAAAAGCCTTTGCATTCATACCGTTCATGTTCTTCATCAAAAATGAGCGAGCGTAAAATCGTTTCATTTTTTAACTGTGAAAGTAATTTACCTTCTGTCCCTGGGAGGTAAATATGATATGGCTCCATTTCTTCAATCACTTTTTCTTCTAT
>NZ_JAZVJO010000468.1:0-5410 GCF_059453735.1 Peribacillus sp.
AGCCACCCACGGCCGTACAACATACCCTAGTTCTTGTGCCTGCTTGTTTAACTCTTTCGTTAGACTAGGCGCATCTGGGTGAAATCCTGCTTCCTTTTTTTCTGTTAAGATTTTAACAATATCAACTGGAAGACCTTCAAATAACAAAGCACGCTCAATGTCAGGTGCGATTCTTTTAACTTCTGCAATGGAAGAATGGTTAAAAGAGGAAAGAACAACACGGCTTTCTAAATGATAGTGACGAATTAAGGATATAACCTTCTGCTCAATAGCAGGATAGTGCAGCTTATCATTTTTTAACTCTACATTCATAATCAGTTTATTTTCTGAAGCCCATTCAAACACATCAGAGAGGAAGGGGATGCCCTCTCCTGAGAAAGCAGGTGAGAATTTCAACCCCGCATCAGCTTTTCTTAATTCAGCTGCAGTATAATCTTTCACAAAGCCAGTTAAGGTAGTCGTTCGATTAAGTGTTTCGTCATGAATAATAACAAGTTCGCCGTCTTTAGTAAGATGGACATCGAATTCAATGCCATCAGCACCAACTCTTTCGGCTTCGACAAAAGCGGCCATTGTATTTTCAGGATGTGTCCCTCTTGATCCTCGATGAGCATATACACTAATTTTTTTCACTACATTCACTTCCTTTTACGAGGAATCTCTAGCTATTTTCCCCTATTTTACGTGGTATTTGGTAATACTTCACCTTTTTTCTTAGACAAATTTCTATACAACCTGTAAAATCGACCGTATGCAAGAAAGGGAATAATAAATATACGATTAATTAGAGCTGAATAAAGATCAAACGAGGTGGAGTTAAGAGATGTGGGAAATTTTTGTTGCAATAGTCCTTGGATTAGTAGAGGGACTAACAGAATTTGCACCAGTTTCGTCAACAGGTCACATGATTATTGTCGACGATTTTTTATTTAAATCAAATGAGTTATTTGGAGACGAGATTGCCAATGCTTTTAAGATAATCATTCAGTTAGGTTCTATTCTTGCTGTAGTGGTTCTTTTTTGGAGTCGTTTTATGGATTTGCTTGGACTGAAAAAAATGGATTCTTCAGCGCCTCAAGGTCAAAAGAAACTCAATTTACTGCAAATCATTGTTGGATTACTTCCAGCAGCAGTACTAGGTCTTGCTTTTGAGGATTATATTGACGACCATCTTTTTTCAGTAAAAACGGTCGCAATTGGATTGTTTATTGGTGCTTTTCTTATGATTGCTGCGGATAAGCTGCATCCAAAAATTAAGACTGAAACAGTGGATCAGATTACGTATAAACAAGCCCTTGGTGTTGGACTTATTCAATGCTTGTCGTTATGGCCTGGATTCTCGCGTTCAGGTTCAACGATTTCAGGAGGGGTTCTCCTTGGAATGAGTTATCGGGCTGCTGCTGATTTCACCTTTATCATGGCCGTACCGATTATGGCTGGAGCTACCCTTTTAAAAGTGGTTAAATATTGGAGCTTTTTTACACCTGAAGCGATGCCGTTTTTCATTGCAGGCTTCATTAGTGCATTTGTGTTTGCCTTATTCTGTATTAAATACTTCCTGAAGTTGATTGAAAGAATTAAATTAACTCCATTTGCCATTTATCGAATTGTATTAGCAATGATCCTTCTCTTTATTGTTTGGTAAGGTTCGGATTGCTGGAAATGAATAGACTATATTAAAACTCTCGTCTCATATATATGGGACGAGAGTTTTATTGTTAACTGACATTGCTGATAGAAATATGTGTAATGACTAAATAGATACTAGATTTTGTTAGATACTATATAAACAGGCATGATATAAACCAATTCATTTAAAAGGAACTTGACTTCGACAAAAATCGACAATATACTGCTATTTGATGTATTAATTCAGTATTTTTTTGTATTTAATCAGGAGGACTCCCATGAACCAAATATTTCGAAAAAAATCAATAAATGATTTACTTATTCAGGGTCAGCGAAAAGATCTAAATCGTTCGATGGGATTACTTGATTTGATTTTCCTGGGTGTCGGTTGTGTCATTGGAACTGGGATTTTTGTTATCACTGGTGTAGTTGCTGCAACCAGCGGCGGACCTGCCATCATGCTTTCCTTTGTCCTTGCTGGCATAGCGTGTGCGCTGGCAGCCTTTTGTTACGCTGAGTTTTCTTCTGCTGTACCGGTATCAGGTAGTGTTTATACATACACCTATGCAACATTAGGAGAAATCTTTGCCTTTTTGATTGGCTGGGACCTAATATTGGAATATATTCTTGCCATTGCAGCAGTTGCAACAGGTTGGTCTGCGTACTTCCAATCACTTATTGCCGGCTTTGGTATGGAAGTGCCAAAAGTGTTAGCATCTGCTCCTGGAATGGGATCCGGCGGACTGGTTAATTTACCAGCTGTATTAATCATTTTGTTAATTACAGCGCTTGTCAGTCGTGGAGTAAAGGAAAGCATTACATTTAATAACATCATGGTATTTATTAAATTAGGAGTCATTTTGTTATTTATTGTTACTGGAATCAGCTATGTAAAACCTGAAAACTGGACCCCGTTTGCACCATTTGGATTAGAAGGGATTGTTACCAGTGCTGCAACAGTATTCTTTGCCTACATTGGCTTTGATGTGATTGCTACAGCGTCGGAAGAAGTGAAGAACCCGAAACGAAATATGCCTATTGGAATCGTGACATCTTTATTAATCTGTACAGTGTTGTATATAAGTGTTTCCGCTGTACTGACAGGAATGGTTTCTTATACCCATCTAAATGTGGCCGACCCTGTATCCTTTGCACTTCGTGTGGTTGGACAAGATTCTATGGCGGGAATTATATCAATAGGGGCAGTTGCTGGAATTACAACCGTAATATTAGCCCTGATATATGCACAAGTGCGTCTTTCTTATGCAATGAGCAGAGATGGCCTCCTGCCTAAAACCTTGGCTAAAGTAAATTCAAAATTTAAAACGCCGTTCATCAATACTTGGATTACCGGATTCGTAGCAGCTGGAATTGCCGGTTTCGTAGATTTAACTACCCTAGCTCATTTGGTCAATATGGGGACATTAGCAGCGTTCACGCTCGTGTCACTTGCTATTATCGTGTTGCGTAAAAAGCACCCTGGTTTGAAAGCCTCTTTCCGAGTGCCATTTGTTCCGGTCTTGCCGGTCATCAGCGCATTGCTATGTCTCTATTTAGCTTCGAGTCTGCCGCTGATTACTTGGATATCATTTGTTATATGGCTGTTGATTGGGACGATTATTTATTTTAGTTACTCCAAAAAACATAGTCATTTAAACTAAACATAAAGCCTTGCTTCTTTTTAAAGAAGCAAGGCTTTGTTTGTAGAAAAAGAGGTACGGAATGATTTCGGTCCGTACTTCTTTTGGTTTTTGAAAACATTTCATGGATGTTGTCCTGCTTATCGAGGCAGCTTTAAATAGGCGTATTGTTATATTATTTCTTTCTTGACATAGTTTAGATCACTTGTGTCCTCCAGAATTTGTTCTAGGGTAGTACGTGTAACATTCAATCGCTAGGTTTTACATCCAAATTAACTTTAGATAGACGGTTGATTGGAGTGGAGGGCGTGAAGACTCCTGCGGGAACAGCAGGACAGGTGAGACCCCGCAGGAGCGTAAGCATTGATGCGGCTCATCGTCCGCCCGCGGAAAGCGAAGCGCCTGGAACGGAAATCAACAGCCCATTTTAAAAACTAAAAAGAGCTGACCCTTAAATTATTCTTATATATCAAACATGTTATAATTACTACATTAAATTCATACATAGGTTATGGGGAGGATGCTTTGGGAACAGAACAGTTAAAGAAGAATATTGGCTTCTTTGTTGGAACATCATTAGTAGTTGGAACCGTAATTGGTTCCGGAATTTTTATGAAACCAGGAATTGTTCTTGAATCAAGCGGTGACTCAACGAGAGCACTCTTAGCCTGGTTAATAGGAGGACTTATCACCCTTGCAAGCGGGTTAACGATTGCCGAAGTGAGTACGCGGATTCCAAAAACCGGAGGGCTTTATGCTTACCTGGAAGAAGTATATGGAGGAATATGGGGATTTATATGTGGATGGGTACAAACCGTTATTTATGGACCTGCTGTTATGGGAGCCCTAGGATTATATTTTGGTTCGTTACTCGTCAGTTTTTTTCAGTTAGATTCCTCTTTATCAACAATCGTTGGTATTATAACGGTCATTTTTTTAGGTATTGTAAATAGCCTAGGTACTCGTTATGGGGGACTAATCCAAAATGTTTCAACGGTGGCGAAACTGATTCCGATATTTGCAATTGCTATATTTGGAATCATTATGGGAGATCAACCTGTCTTAAATGTGTCGAGTGGATCTTCAACAGCAGCTATTAGCATGGGAGCGGCGATATTGGCCACACTTTGGGCCTACGATGGCTGGATGAACGTCGGATTTATGGCGGGGGAAATGAAGGATCCTTCGAAAACACTCCCGAAAGCCATTATTACTGGGATATTAATTGTTATGATTTCATATTTGTCTGTGAACGTAGCTATGCTTCATGTACTTACTGCAGAACAAATAATTGAACTCGGTCCTAATGCTGCCAATACTGCGGCCATCATTCTCTTTGGGGATTTTGGGGGGAAATTAATTACCATTGGAATCTTAATTTCTATCTTTGGCTGTTTAAATGGGAAAATATTAACGTTTCCCAGAATTCCTTTTGCAATGGCGCAAAACGGTTTACTGCCTGGATCCAAACAAATTTTGAAAGTCCATAAGACCTACAAGACACCAATGAATGCAACAATCATGCAAATGGTCATCGCAGTTATTATGATGATTGTTAGTGATCCCGATCGGCTCACTGATATGGCCATTTTCTCAGTATTTTCATTTTATGGATTAGCGTTTTTTGCGGTATTTATTCTCAGGAAGAAACAGCCGGAAGTGAAGACGTATAAAGTTCCTTTTTATCCGTTAACACCAATTATAGCTGTAATTGGAACCATTTATCTGGTAGTTAATACGGTGATGGATAAACCCACAGATGCACTATTATCGATTGGAATTGGGATTATCGGCCTTCCTATCTACTGGGTGTTGACGAGGAAAAAGAGCAGGGCATCTAACTAAAATTCAGAGGCTGTCCGAAAAGGGGTAATTAAGCCGAAAATGAATAAAAAGAGAGAGCCAGAAATGTTGTTTTAACAACATTTCTGCCTCTTCAATTTTGCGGACCAAATGGTACTCGGGAACAAGCTGGTCTAATGCGATCATTTCAAGCTGACCACGTTGAATTAAATGGGTTTTCGAAAGGATCCTTATCAAGTTTATTTAAAATAGAACGGATTTGACTTTTGAGATTGTATTTAGAAAGGCAGTTGATGGGAGTGTTGGCGTGAAGACTCCTGCGGGAATAGCAGGACAGG
>NZ_JAZVJO010000469.1:0-10992 GCF_059453735.1 Peribacillus sp.
TCAAGGAAATCAGATCAAGAATCAATAAAGCTAAAACAGAGATGAGACAAGCCAATACAGCCTCGCATATCCAAGAAAATAAATAACCACCCAAAAACCATTCAATTTACACCTGAATGGTTTTTTGATAAATTTAAACAAGAAAAGCAGAAGCCCCCGTACAGCTCACAAAGGAAAAAGGGAGGGACCCGAAAGGCGTTCTTTGCCTTTTGAGGGTACTCATCTTTTCCAAAGTGAGTTGGGGGCTGAGCTGGACAATAAGAAAAGCAGAAGCCCCCGTACAGCTCACAAAGGAAAAATCGCATACCCTATAGGGTATTTTCAATGAGCCAGACGGGAATAAGACGTGCTCAGACGGGATTAAGCTTATACGAGACGGGAATAACACCTGCTTAGACGGGATTAAGCCTATTCCAGACGGGATTCACTCATCCTCAGACGGGAATATCCTTTTCCGAGACAGTATACCTCCGCTTAAAATCCCCGTTTGATAAACAGAACAGGATTTCAATATGTTAACTATGCGTTACCACTGAAGGGAGTTATTATGGCAAATTGGTTTCACATTTTTCCAAAGAGAACGGGACTGAGTCCTTATGTATGGCTGATTTTTTGTATTCTCCCTTTTTATTTTATTTTTAAGTCGTCGTCGGTACTAGAAACGGTTTATGGTGTTCTATTAGTCATTTTATTTTTTACTTTCTATGGTCTTTCTTATGTGTCAAAGGGGTGGCCGGTTTATGTTTGGGTCAGCTTTCAAATCGTAATTAGTATGGCGATGACTAGTTTGTTTGGTTATTTTTACTTCTCGCTGTTTTTAGCGTTCTTCATTGGAAATATTCGTAATAAGGTTGGTTTTTTCACGTTGTATTCGATTAATTTAGTCAGTGTAATTGTTACGATTAATATTGGCTTCCTAACGAAAAATCCGATTTTTTTCACACAGTCTCCCTTTATTCTGATTAGTGTTTTTGCGGTGATTTTGCTGCCCTTTACTACATACAATCGCAATAAACATGAATTACTTGAAGGTAAATTGGAAGATGCCAATAAACGGATTTCTGAATTGGTGAAGCTTGAGGAACGTCAGCGGATTGCTCGCGATCTTCATGATACATTGGGACAAAAGCTTTCTCTAATTGGATTGAAATCTGACCTAGCAGGTAAGCTGCTTTCGATAAATGTAGATGATGCTAAAAATGAAATTGATGATATTCGTCAGACGGCAAGAGCTGCATTGAAAGAGGTTCGTGAGATGGTTTCTGACATGCGCGGGACCCGTCTGGAAGAAGAAGTCATTCATGTTAGACAACTTTTACAAGCAGCAGACATTGATTTTCAAATGAAGGGCAATGTGCAATTAGAAAATACGCCGTTATTGGTCGAAAATGTATTGAGCATGTGTTTGAAAGAAGCTGTAACCAATATTGTGAAACATAGTCAAGCATCTAGTTGTACGTTAATTATTAACCAATCTTCAAAAGAGGTGCATTTGAAAATTGTAGATAATGGTGTGGGGCTATCCAAAAAAGTCAAGTTAACGAAAGGGAATGGACTATTAGGAATGAAAGAGCGCTTGGAATTTGTTAATGGAAATCTTGATATGCAAACGCAAGATGGTACGACGATTAACATTAGGGTTCCAAATGTTATTATGCAATCTCAAACAGTTTAGGGGGGATAATGTGATTCGAATCGTAATTGCGGAAGATCAACAGATGTTGCTTGGAGCGATGGGTGCACTTCTTGATTTAGAGGAAGATATGGAAGTGGTCGGAAAAGCAAAAAATGGCGAAGAAGCTCTAGAGCTGGTAAGAGAGCATCAACCGGATATTTGCATAACGGATATTGAAATGCCGATAAAAAATGGTATCGATGTTGCAGAAGCATTAAAGAATAGTTCGTGTAAAGTTCTCATTCTTACAACTTTTGCCCGTTCAGGCTATTTTGAACGTGCGCGTAAAGCTCAAGTAGGCGGGTATTTATTAAAGGATAGTCCGAGTGAGGAGCTGGCAGCTTCAATTCGAATGATTATCAGTGGAAGAAGAATCTATGCGCCTGAATTGATGGATGTTGCCTACGAGGAGGTTAATCCGTTAACAGATCGTGAAAAGCAGGTTCTCCAACTGATAGCTGACGGAAAGAACACTAAGGAAATAGCCAGTAATTTATATCTTACCAATGGAACGGTTCGTAATTATATTTCTATCATTCTTGATAAACTAGATGTAAGCAATCGAATTGAAGCCATTAAACGATCACAGGAAAAGGGATGGTTTAAATAGGCAGCCAATGAGGTTGTGTGCTTCAGGCGGAAATATTGATTACTTTTCTATGCAGGGATATAATCTTAAGACATTAGAAACAGTTGATTAGAAGGAGTGATCATATGCAAGAGATTCAAGGAAAAACAGCACTGATTACAGGAGCTGGACGGGGAATTGGTCGTGCAACAGCCATCGCTTTTGCAAAAGAAGGTATTAATGTTGGACTTGTTGGCCGTACAAAAGAAAATCTTGAAAAAGTTGCGGCAGAACTAAAGCCATATGGCGTAAAGGTTGCTTTGGCAGCGGCAAACGTTGCTAATAATGCTGAAGTAATTCAAGCGGTTGATCAGATTAAAGCAGAATTAGGAGCGATTGATATTCTGATTAACAATGCAGGAATCGGAAAGTTCGGCAGCTTTCTTGAGCTTTCTCCAGAAGAGTTTGAGAATATCATTCAGGTAAACTTAATGGGAACCTATTATGTAACAAGAGCAGTCTTACCAGAGATGATTGAGCAGAAATCAGGAGATATAATTAATATTTCTTCAACTGCTGGTCAAAAAGGAGCTCCTGTTACAAGTGCATATAGTGCTTCTAAATTTGGTGTTTTAGGATTAACTGAATCGCTTATGCTTGAAGTAAGAAAGCATAATATTCGTGTTAGTGCTTTAACACCAAGTACGGTAGCAACTGATTTAGCAATTGATACGAACCTGACAGATGGTAATCCGGATAAAGTAATGCAGCCAGAAGATCTTGCTGAGGTAATGGTTGCACAGTTAAAACTTCATCCTCGTATCCTTATGAAGTCAGCAGGCTTATGGTCAACTAATCCATAATAGGAAGTAAGAATGGACCCGTCATTTTGACAGGTCTTTTTTTTGTATTTTTTCATATATTGTATTTATTGGGTATATTTGATAGATTATGTAGAAAGAGATGAAATAGAAAAGGACGGAAAATATGGCAGGCAGCAGACAGAGTTCTAAGAATGGTAAAAGGAAAAGTAAAAGACGAAAGATTATTATATCTTTGTTTCTTGTTTTCTTGTTTGTTTTACTGGGGGCAGCCACCTATTTTTATTATGAATATTCTCAGGCTCTAAATAAAGCAAAAACGGATACAGATACGGATGTTCCAACGGAAGAAATTGAGTTTAACGGAGTAGAAAACCCTCTCGGGAAAGTGAATGTTCTTCTACTGGGAGTTGATGCTAGAGAAGGTGAAGAGGTTTCTCGGACGGATACGATAATGATTGCTCAGTATGATCCAGAAACGAAGAAGTCGAAACTTGTCTCTCTCATGCGGGATAGTTATGTTGAAATACCTGGGTATAAAAAACATAAACTTAACTCGGCCTTTACTTATGGAGGTACAGAACTGCTTAGACAGACGATATACGAGAATTTTGCTATTGAGCTACAATATTATGCCTTAATTGATTTTAAAGGATTTACAAAGATGATTGATGCAGCTTTTCCTAATGGAATTGAAATTAATGTAGAAAAAGCGATGTCAAAAAATATTGGCGTAAAACTGAAGCCTGGTTTACAAGAACTGCATGGAAAAGAACTACTCGGTTATGTAAGATATCGTAATGACGCACAAGGGGACTTTGGACGAGTGGAGCGTCAGCAGAAGGTTATTAAGCAGCTGACGAATGAAGTGGTAAGTATTCAGGGGGTAATGAAGTTGCCGACTATGATTGGAACCATACAACCATACATTTTCACCAATATCGAACGGTCTTTATTATTATCAATCGGAACGGCCTTTCTTTCTAATGAAAATCGGAATCTTCAAACGCTTAGAATTCCTCAAGACGGATCGTATCAAGACAAACGATATCCAGGGGCAGGACTTGTCCTAGATTTAGACATAGAAAAAAATAAAGCAGCCTTACAAGACTTTTTAGGGAATTAAGTAATCCCCGCCATAACCTATCAAATCGATGGCGGGGCTGTGATTATTCTCCAAAATACCGTTTGAAAAATTCTTGATTATATTGTATTTGTGAATTGTTTGGAAGGAATTCGGCCGCTTTATCGTTATAACTTCTGGCAATTTCCTGATGTCCAAGTCTTGAGTAACATAAACAGAGCTGTAAATTTGGGAGCCAGGTGTAGCATGAACGGTTGATGAAAGGACTATTTTCTGGTATCTCTACTACTGTTGCAAGCTTATACCATGAAATAGCTTTTACCAAATCATTTTGCTCTAAGTACAAAAAGCCCAATCTGCAGCAAATTTCTCCTCTTGGGGCATCATAGCTAAAGCTTTTCTGACAGATGTCGATTGCTTCAGAATACCTTTTCAAATGAAGAAAACAATCGGCTAATTTCCCACAGGCTTGAATATTGTCTTCAGACCAACCAAGACCCTCATCTAAAAAGTATTGATACCAATAAATTGCCTTTTCATATTTTCTATTGTCATTGCATTCATTCGCATAATAATATTTGTCTCTTGGTGTAAAAGGTTTCCCTGACTCTAAAGCTTTTTCGTAAATAAGCAGATTCCGATTGGTGGAATGACGCTCCTTTTGGTGGACTACGGCGATATCGGAGGGAATAATGTTTCCCGCTACCTCGAGATATTCATGAACAAAACCAATCCATTTAAAATTATTTTCTCGTTTAACTAACCTATTTCGCCTAGAGCTAAAGCTTGGACTGCCATCTTCATTTAACGTCAGGTGATAGAACATAGAAACAGCATCAATATCTAAGGACAGTGTCTTTTTCAGCGTTAGCAGTTTTTCTCGGTTTTCATCGGTAAAAACATCATCAGCATCGAGCCACAGGATGAAATCTTTTGTAGCCTTAGAAAACGAATAATTACGAGCTGCTCCAAAATCATTAATCCATTCGAAATCATATATTTTGTCTGTGAATTTTTTGGCTAATTCTTTAGTACGGTCTGTTGAGCCGGTATCGATAATGATGATTTCATCCACGACATCTTTAATTGATTCTAAGCATTTGGATAACGCTTGCTCCTCATTTTTGACAATCATACATAAGCTAATGGTATTCATTTGTATGCAATCACCTCTCATTTAACATATTAATGGCTGGTATAAGATGTGAGTCTGAACGGTAAAAAAGCAGGTAGTAAGTAAGAGTTAATCGGGAGGGAGAATTCATGTGTGTGCTTACGCAGGAATTAGCCCATTGAAATTTGAAAAACAGAAATCGATTCACTAACATCAAGGCTTATGGCTATTCAAAGTATTAAAGATAACTCAATGTGTGTTGATATTCGCGATTTTGACAGTGCTCGTGCTTTTTTTGTTGAGCATATACCGGGTCCCGCATTTAATAGGGTAAAGGGTTTAAGTACGGAGGCTATTCCTTTTCTGGATCATATCCTTGATTTTTTTAAAGAAAAAGAGATTCCTTGCCGATTTGAATTAACACCGACACACGCGTCATCGGAAGTGTGGATCTCTTTAACAGAAAGAGGTTTGAGATTAGGCCACAATCAAGATGAACAGTATTGGAACATGATTAATAGTAAGCTTTCAAAATAGAAACGTGTCGAAAATCTAAAAAAACTCTCCCATTCACTAAGGAGAGCTTTTTCGAATAGAACACTAGTTAGTTGAGCTATTGAGGTATTTTTCCCGGTAATGGGCAAGCGTAAGCAGCGTGAAGATGTGCTGATAGCTATGGTAATGGATATATAGGAAGTTTGCTAGTCCTTGTCCAGCTGGATAAGAAGTAGTCCAATCCTTTTTTTTGCCTTCACGGATCAGGTAGGCAATCCCTTTTTCAATGGAGGCACTTGGCTTGGGTGACACCGCAATGAGAGCATCTAGTGCCCATGCTGTTTGAGTTAATGAACTGTTTCCAAGCGGTACATACTTTTTTTTGATATCACTGTAGCAAGATTCACCCCATCCTCCATCTTGGTGTTGGATACTTTTAAGCCATTTGACGGCCCTGCTGATTGCAGGATTTGTGGAATGACCTGAAGCGGCTAAGCCGGTTAGTGCTGCCCATGTGCCATAAATATAACAAACACCCCATCTTCCATACCATGAACCATCTTTTTCCTGATGAAGAAGAAGCCAATCTGCTGCCTTTTTTATCGATCGATTGGGCATTTGTAGACCCGCATACTTACATAAGAATTCTAATGCTCTGCCTGTTAAATCCGGTGTAGACGGATCTGTTAAAATATATTTTGCTTCTTCGACAGGGAGCACGCTTAATAATTCATTGTCGACATTCTTTTCGAAAGCGGGAAAGCCGCCATCGTCATTTTGCATAGAAAGAAGAAATGTGACACCACGCTCCCAAGAATCGTGATGAGCAGGATTTGAGACAAAGACAGGGTGGAGTGCCCGCAGTGAAGCACTCGTATCATCTACATCAGGGTTTATCGTATTTAAATCAGAAAATCCCCAGCCTCCGGGTGCAATGTTTGGATTGTGAATGACCCAATCCCCATATTTCACATGCTGCTTCTTACGTAAATAGGCAGTTGCTTTTTTTATCGACGGTGTTGAAGAAGAAAGACCAGATTCCTGAAGGGCGTAGCTGATTAATGCTGTGTTCCAAACGTTTGCGGTTGTATGTTGAATATGCACCTGACCATCAATAGAAGAAGCCATTGCTATTAGACCTTCCACTGCCTTACTAATTACTGGATCCTTTTTTGAATAGCCAAGGGAAAGGAGCGCGATAATCATAAAAAAAGTAGAGCTAAAATAATTATAGAGTGTTCCATCTGGTTCAAGACGGTTTAACATATATTGTTCAATTGAATCAACAGCAAGTGATTTCAGCTTAGAAGGTAAACCAATCAAGGCAGCTGTACTGGTTTGAAGTCTCGAAAATAGAGAACGATATTCATTGGAACGCATCTCCTCCCATTCGGGATCAGGACTTCTGCTTTGATGTAAATCACTTAAATCTGGGGCATTGACACCTTTTACCTGAAATTTCTTTTCCCCGAGCAAGACAAGCGGCATAAAATGAACTCGTGCATAGACGGAAATATCAAACATATTCACAAAAAAAGTGGGCGGAAGCAAAACAGCTTCTATGGGAATAGGAAAAAGTAATGGCCAGTTATATTGACCTGTGACCGTCAGCATTAATCTTGTAAACATCTTCGTCTGCTTGAGTCCGCCTTTTTCCAGGATAAATCGCCTTGCTTTTCTCATATCCGGATCCGCTTTTTTCTTTAACCCTGAATATAGAAGCGCATAGTAGGCTTCTGTGGTGAGAGAAAGGTTTCCATCCTTTTCATCCGCAAAGAGTTTCCATACACCGTTTTCGCGTTTGCTTTCAATTCGTTTGACTAATGATTGTATTAACTTCTCGTCATTGATCTCTAGAACTCTTAGTAAAATAATCATATAGGCATCGACTACAATATTTGTTTCGAATGGGTCATGCCATGAGCCATCTTTTCCTTGGCTGTTCTGAAGAATAGCCGTAAGACGGTTTATCTCTGGCTGGACATGCTGCATTCGATCACTCCTTTTATAAGACGTCACGAATATGTATATTCCCATCTCAAGGCTATTATACGAAAAAAACTTGATACAAAAGCTGTTTTCTATCATATAGGTAAAGGGGAAGAAGCTGAGATGGATAGATTTATAGGGGATAGTGATGACCATCAGTTTATCTTTTGGTCCGTAGACCATGTATGGGCTCTAGCCGTATTAGGACTACTCATAATAGGTCTCTTCATATTAAAAGAGCGTAGGGTAAATACGACAAGATGTCTGTGGTTAGAAAAAATCTTTGCTGTCACCCTGCTAATTATAGAAGGGTTATACCACATGTGGCTCTTTACGACGGAGCAATGGCATTTTAGACAATCTCTGCCTCTAGAGTTATGCAATCTTAGTCTTATGGTGACAATCGTGCTGTTATGGACGGGGAATCGCTATTTATATCAGTTTGTTTTATTTGCCGGAATTGGCGGTGCTATTCAAGCCATGCTGACCCCTGTAATGGACTGGAGCTTTCCGCATTTTCGGTACTTTCACTTTTTTTATACACATATAGGCATTATTATAACGGCTCTCTATTTTACTTGGGTAAAAGGCTATCGGCCTACGCTAAGAGGAATTGGAGGAACCATGCTAACTTTAAATATTCTCCTGCCTTTTATATGGTTGATAAATGATCAACTCGGTGGTAACTATATGTTTCTGCGGGAGAAGCCAGGTAGTGGAAGTGTCCTGGATCTACTTGGTCCCTATCCGTGGTATATTCTATCGATGGAAGTATTAGCACTGGGCGTTTTTTTCATTTTATGGAATTTACTCAGGGGGAATGTGAAAAAAAATATGAAGTAAACAGAGAGAATAGACCTATAATCGTTAAAAAAAGAGTGAAATTCTTATAAAAATTGCCGATATAATAAAAAATGTGCTCTTCGTTTTTAAGAAACAAAGATTACTTTAAATGTATTGTGTAAATAGCAAATCCATTGAAAAGTGGAGACGCAAAGCCACGGGCCTACCGCATTGTGCTAGGGCAGCCGGGCTGCCGTACAAGTTACCATGATTTTATACACTGCACCTTATTCTGGTGCTTTTTTTATTTTTGCTGGCAGCTTGGATTAGGATGCCGTACTTTTAGTGATCAGGTTATCTACCAATGTTTCCGAAGCCAGTCGTGAACAGCTGATATCAATGGAAGAAATTAAGGCAACTTCTGATTCACTAGGAAAAACAGCCGAAGAATTACAAATACCAATTCGCCATTTCAAAATTTAAGAAAGCAGGGGGAGCTATGAACTTTAGTAAGAAGACAGTTTTAGTAACTGGATCCAGTAAAGGCATTGGTAAAGCAGCGGTGCTTGCCTTTGCCGAAGCTGGGGCAAATGTTTTAATCAATTACATAGGAAGTGACGAAGAAGCAGAGGCTGTTCGGGAAAAGGCAGAGGCTTTTGGTGTGAAAGCCTTTAAATATCGAGCAGATGTCTCAGATTCTAAGCAAGTTTGTGAGATGTTCAGCTATATGGATGATCAATTGGGAAGTGTGGATATTCTCGTTAACAATGCAGGATTTGCGCAGGAGTCACCCATTACAGACATGACCGATGAGATGTGGGATAGGATGATTAAGGTACATTTGTACGGTACTTTTTACAATGCCAGAGAAGCTGCTAAACGGATGAAGGTTCATGGAAGCGGGAAAATTATCAATATTTCTTCAGATTTAGGCAGTCTTGGCTGTGAGGACTTCACCCATTATTCAGCTGCTAAAGGCGGAATTAATGCCTTCACAAAAGCACTTGCGCGGGAATTAGCTCCCGAAATTAATGTAAACGCGGTAGCACCAAGCGGAACGCTGACAGATATCCTAGAAGCTTTTGGTGAGAATTATATTGAAGAAGAAGCGAGTAAATATCCATTACAACGGTTGGCACAACCTGAAGAGATCGCCCAGACAATCCTTTTCATTGCCTCAGAGCACGCCAATTTCTTTGCGGGACAAGTTGTTAGCCCGAATGGCGGAGTGGTTATGAATGGTTAATAGACAGCGGAGGGTTCAAAAGTGAGTGCAATCGTCATATTTTGTCTTTATTTAATTTTTATTTATTATATAGGATTCAAGGGCTACCAACGAATAAAAACCGCTGAAGACCTGATTGTTGCCGGATGGAGTATGCCATTGTATGTAGTAACAGGAAGTCTTATCGCGGCATTACTTGCTGCCCCGTTTTTCTTTGCGGCAGTAGGTGCTGGTTATACAGACGGTGGGTTTGAAGGTACGGCTACAATGGCTGGTCTTGGCACATGTATGATTCTTGGCGCATTAATCTGGACAAAACCACTAAGAAGGTTGAAGGGGTGGACCATAGCCGATTATTATGGCTTACGTTACGGATCAAAAAAACTTGGTGCCTATACAGGCAGTTTGATGGCCATAGCATTTGGGTTATTCAATGCTGGAGCACTGACCGTCGGTGGTACTTATATTATTCAAGCTATTTTTACGATAGATTTTGTACCGGCAGCTATTTTATTTGTTTCACTGACCGTAGTGTATTCTGTTGTGGGCGGATTATGGGCAGTTGCTTATACAGAGATTGTCCAAGGGATCTTTGCGATTGCCGGCATTATTGGAATTGCACTGGTTGTGTTCTTTCAATATGACGAATTTATTTTTAATCCAGATTGGTGGAATGTGAGTCACCTCTTTGAAAAAGGAGGAGCCGGCTTTTGGTCACTCTACTTAATTTTGGCGCTTGGTGATATTCCAGCAGCTGATTTAGGACAACGGGTCGCCGCAGCTAAAAATCCTAAAGTTGCCTACTTAAGCATGATTATTGCTGGTTCGGTAGTCATTGCAATCAGCTGGATTCCGGGAATGCTTGGTGAATCATTCAAAATGATTTTTCCAGATAGTGCAAATCCAGAAACGTTAATGCTCGCTTTTGCTCAAGGTTACTTCCCTCCAATTGTTTCAGGAATCTTTCTAACAGCAATGGCTGCCATGGGGATGTCGACATTAGCAGCTTGTTATGTGGCATCATCAGGCATCATTACCAAAAACATTTATCTCGATTTTATTAATCCAAATCCAGATCCAAAAAAATTGCTGCTCTTTTCAAGGCTTGTTATCGTAGTCTGTGCAGCACTTGGATTGATTCTTTCACTTAGCTTCCAAAAGGTAATTGATCTGGCTTACTTGGCATGGGATATTGTGTTTGTTACATTATTCTGGCCATTAGTATTAGGACCGTTTTG
>NZ_JAZVJO010000470.1:0-7125 GCF_059453735.1 Peribacillus sp.
ATCCATTTCCGGCATCATAATATCCATCAGGACGATATCAATCTGGTCATCATTAGCTAGTTTCTCCAAGCTCTCCACACCATTTGATGCTTGCCTAATTATCATCCCTTGTTTTTTCAATATTCTTGACAAAGAGAACACATTACGGTCATCATCATCTACTATCAGTACTGTCTTACCTGAAAAAACCTCTTGTAATGGTGTCAACTGGATTGGATAATCTGCATCTAGTTCAGCAGTTGCAGCTTCTGACTCAGCTAACGCAAGATTTTCTGAAAACTCCTGCTCCATTGAAGGCAAATATAAAGTGAACGTACTTCCAACGTTCTCATCACTTGATAGTGTAATCCATCCTCCCAATAACTCTGCCAACTCTCGAGATATGGAAAGTCCCAGTCCAGTTCCACCGTATTTCCGGAATGTAGCTCCATCTGCCTGCTGGAAGGATTCAAAAATCACTTCTTTCTTGTCTATATGAATGCCAATTCCTGTATCAATAACCGAAATAGCAAGAATAGGAATGCGATCGCTCATTGAGCCATATTGAGAAGTTTCAGCCTGATCTGCCATTCTGATCTCAAGCTTTACCTCGCCGCTTTCAGTAAATTTGAACGCATTTGATAATAAGTTCTTTAGAATCTGCTCGATTCTTTTATCATCCGAGTAGAAAAGATCCGGCACATTGCGATGCACTTTAATAGAAAAGACAAGTCCTTTTTTATCAGCAATTGGTCTAAAGAAGTGTTCCATTTTCTCAGGAAGAGCGGTTATATTGACGTAGTCATTTTTTATGTCCATTTTCCCGGCCTCTACCTTGGACAAATCAAGAATATCATTAATTAACGTAAGTAAATCCTTACCTGAATCAAGAATTACTTTAGTATATTCTTGTTCTTCTGCTGATAACGTATTATTCTCATTATCATTTAAAAATTCAGATAGAATCAAAATACTATTAAGAGGCGTTCGTAACTCATGAGACATATTGGCAAGAAACTCCGATTTATACTGTGAACTAAGCTTTAGCTGCTCAGCATAATGTTCAAGTTCCTCTTTAGCCTGCTCTACTTCACGTGACTTTACTTCGGCAAGAAATTTTTGATGCTCTAAATCTTCATTTATAATTTTTAATTCCTCAGTCTGATTTCTTAATTCCTCAGTTTGTACTTGAAGCTCTTCCGTCATGGCTTGTGACTCGCTATACAGCTGCTCAATTTCTACCCGGCTTGAGAAACTTTGGATAGACGGTCCAAACGTTACCATTAATTCTTCTAAAAATCGCTTATCAGAAACTTGAAAAGGCTGCAAGGCTGCAAACTCCAGCACTGCTAAAGTTCGGTCTTCAAAAAGAATCGGTACAATTAAAATTTGCTTTGGCATAGACCGGCCAATTCCTGAACCGATGTTTATATACTGATCTGGGATGTTATCAAGAATTAGCATTTCTCGATTTACTGCACATTGACCCAGTAATCCTTCCCCTGGTACAAAGGAAGACTTCCATGTCTGACGTCCTTCCCATGCGTATGAAGCAGCATGCATAAATTGATCTCTCTCAATTAAACTTGTATGTAGATACAGCGCACCATATTGTGCATTAATCAGCAAGGATACACGTTGAATAAGCTGCTCTGCCAATGTTTTTACATCAGTTGTCTTCTGAGTAAGTCCAACTAAATCGCCTATATGTGATTTAATCCCATTTTGCAATTGAATATTGTCTAGTAATTGATTAGTGGATGAAGCAAGCATCCCAACTTCGTCTCTTGATTTAACCGGTATTCTTCCAGACAAATCGCTGTTGTCCGATCCAATTTCCTGAATCGATTCTGTAACTTGTTTAAGAGTTTTAGTTATCGATCTAGAAACAATCAGTGAGGCAAGGACAGTAAATAACGAAACAATCAGCCAAAATATATACATAAGAATCTTTAGCAGATTGTTATTTTCTGCTATTTCATCTGTTCGTTGAGTCGTTAACTCATATTCTGTATCTTGGAAAAAAGATAGTTTGTCACGAATATCACCCATTGCCTGTTTTCCGCTGTCATTCAGAAAAAAACGTTCAATATTATCACTTTGACCATTTTGAACAAAGCTAATTACCGGTGTCCCGGCATTATCTATCCATTTTTCAATATCTATGTATAAATCCTTTAAATTTTGCTGCTGTTCTGGGTTATCTGCCAATAAATCTGACAGCTCTGCATAAACATTATCAAAATCTTTTTTCCCATTATAATACGGCTCTAAGTATTCTTCATCATGAGTAATCACATAGCCGCGCTGACCAGATTCCATATTTAGCAAACTAGTTTCAATTTGGCTGGCTAACTCATGAACCTGTAGGTCATGTGCTACGATAAAATCAAGTTCTTTCTGAAGAGAGGAGATTCTGCTGCTCACTAAAACCAGAGCGATTCCAAGGCAAACAATAACTAAAAAATAACCTAAACTTATTTTAGAACGAATCGAAAATCTGTGGTCTTTAAACATCCTAGTCCGCCTCTCAGGAATACTTTTTTCTGGCCTCCATCTTTCGCATTTCAAAAGAAATCAGTCAAAATCCTGAAATTCAATATGTTTAATTATACCACAAATAACGGATAATGGAATGAGTTGAATGGGGGATAAGTACTGTCATAAATTCGAAATTTAGACTAATTCGAAGAAACGAGAGAAGGTTGGTAACTCGGAGAGAAAGTGTTTAGCAAATAATCCAGCTCTTGACTTGCCTGAACAGTCAGGGTGCTTGTATAGCCGTAATCTTCTGCCAACTGTATCATTTCCTTGCGTTTTTCTTCAATGATAAGATGAGACGACTTCGTTGCCATATTGAACCTCCTTTTCTTTTTTTTAACAATAACCTAATAATAAAATCATTCACAAATTAAATCAATAAGAAAATAAAAATATTTGTTTTTTCGCTAAAGCGTCTACTATTCACAATGTAAACAGAGAAAAAAGAAGGTTCATTTCTATCTCATGTGGATAGTAAGAAATGACCTCCTTTTTATTTTACTCTGCAAAGCTAGGTACTCACAGAATTAATAGTCGGTGCCGCTTCGTTGATTTTAGCAAGTGAAAATTCATCTTCAAGTACTTTTATTGTTGCATCATATAAATGCTTTTCATCAGATGTTTTATATACGCCCCGCTTAAGTAGTTCTTCAATTAACAGAGCTTTTCTGGTTTCTATTGTTTTTAATAATTCGGTCAAGCTGTTTGGCTCCTTCCAAAAACATGTATGCATAGCGCCAACGTTTATATACCATCTACATACACATTCTAAACATATTTCATGAACACTAAATATAAAAGCCCCTTCTAAAATAAGAAGAGGCTGACATTCGTATCGGCTTCTCTTATCTTTCAAGCCAAAGGCTTGTTGGATTTGGCACAGTTCCCGGGTACGGGTCTGCTGCCGAGGTATCACAGGGCCAAGTCCCTCCACCTCTCTAGATAAGAATATTAATTTATATTTGTAGTTTATGATGTACTTGACAATATATACCTTCTTTAAATAATTGTCAAATAATTTATTTTAAATAAGTTACTTAATCCTTGAGCACTGTGTTTTTCGTTTCTTTACCAAAAAAGAGCACGACAGCAGCCCCAACTACAATGGCTATAGTAAAAATGGTGAATATGATTGAGATATCTTTACCTGCTGCAACTAAATAGCCGACTAAAAGCGGTCCTAAAATGCCGCCGATTCTTCCTGCTGCAGCTGCCATCCCCGAACCCGTTCCCCTGATGGAGGTGGGATACTGCTCTGGGGTGTAAGCATATAACCCGCCCCAAGCACCTAAATTAAAGAAGGAAAGCATAATACCAGATGTGAGCAACAAGGGTAGTTCCTCAGCTGTTCCAAAGAAATATGCACTGACTGCCGTACCTAATAAGTAGGTAACAAGCACGAATTTCCGTCCATATTTTTCAATAAACCATGCTGCAGTAAAATAACCCGGAAGCTGAGCCAGTGTCATGATTAACACATACTCAAAGCTCTTGATCATACTAAACCCTTTCATAACCATGACACTCGGCAGCCATAGGAACATTCCATAATAAGAAAAGACCACACTGAACCAAAGAATCCATAAAACAAGTGTCTGTTTAGCATACTCTTTAGCCCAAACACTTTTCATATTCTGTAAAATAGAAGGTTTCTGTTTTCTCTCTAATGCTGTATACCTAGGCGAATCAGGAAGATTCAAACGTAAATATAATGCATATAGTGCCGGTACAGCACTTAAGAGCAACGCAATCCTCCATCCATAGGCAGGAATGATAAAATAAGAAATCAAGGCCGCGATTAACCAACCTGCAGCCCAAAAGCTTTCAAGCAGTACAACTACTCTTCCTCGTTTATCGGCTGAAACACTTTCAGAAACAAGCGTTGATGCAACAGGCAGTTCTCCGCCTAATCCCATTCCAATCAGCAAGCGAAGAAGTAAAAATAACGCTAACGATGTTGTAAAGGCTGATAATCCACTTCCTATTGAAAATAGCAGCAAAGTAATAATAAACACATTCTTCCGGCCAACCCGATCAGCCATAGCCCCAAATACTAGGGCACCAATTGCCATTCCAATAGAATTAATGCTTCCAATCCACCCAACTTGTTCAGTCGTTAAACTCCATTCCTTCTGCAAGGCTACAATAATAAATGATAGCATCCCTACATCGAGGGCATCAAACATCCAGCCAAGACCAGCAATACCCAATAACTTACGATTTGATAGCGTTTTCGTTTTCTTTGCCATATTTTCCTCCTGAGACGTCAAAACCTTGCAATTTTTTATAAATTCACAATACAGGTATATTTTAACACCACTTTACACCTGTATACAACTCTTTACTCACCTCAGAGATAAATGGCGAAACAGCCCCGATGGAAACTAAGCAAAGCTCATGCATGGCTCTTGTGCACGATGTGTAAAAAAGGTTACGTTCCCTTTCTAAGTAATATCGATCCCTCGAAGCATTCAGAATAATCACCGCATCAAACTCAATGCCCTTTGCTAGATACGTCGGAATCACAAGGAGCCCATCTTCAAATTCAGACTTACCTTTCTTAATAAGTTTGATCTCCAATTTACTCTTTAATTTCTGATAAACACCTTCACTTTCCGCAGCTGTCTTTCCTATTAAAGCTATGTTTTGATAGCCAAGGCTTTGTAAATGATGTATCGTTTTTCCTAAACATAACATGTATTGCTGTTCATCTTTAACTGTGAACACGACTGGTTTTTGACCAGGTCGATTAAAAGGCTCAATGCTTCCTCCGTCTTTTACGATTTCTCTGGTAAATTGGACGATTTCCTTGGTAGAACGATAACTTCTTTTTAACACAATCTTCTCGGTTTCTGCTTCTGTGAATAACGATGTTAAGACATTTGTGCCTCCTATCATTTCACCATGAGCAACGATAGTCTGATTAGGATCCCCTAAAATGGTCATTTTGCTATGCGGAAAAAGTTTCGCTAAAAAAGCAAATTGAAAAGAGGAATAGTCTTGAGCCTCATCAATAAATAAATACCGCACTCTTGTATTTACCTTAAAACCTTCAAGCTGCTCTTTTAAATATAAATAAGGTGTAGCATCTTCATAGAAGAGTCTTCCCTGATCCATTTCATGGATGGACTGTTTGCATACTAGTCCCCAATGTTTTACCTCTTTCTTATGTTTTACCTCAAATAATGTTCGATAGATTGACTCCGAGTCCACAAAATCAAACTCATTAATTTTTCTATAAAGACTCTTAAATCGTTTTTTCACAATCGTTGATGCAAGATATTGCGTTTCACTGTCTATACCATTGAATTCATGTTCCTCATCCTTAAGTGCCTTACGATAGCTTTTAAGATATTCACCTTTATCAAGATATTGCATTTCTTCTTCTACCCAAGGCTTCTTACGTTCCTCTAGTTCCCTTTTTCTTACATCTTTACGTATTTTATCAACGGTCAGATCCATTCTAACTGGCAATGATAGTTCATTACCTAGTTGATAGAAATAATGATAGATTTCTTCTGCAGAAAGGATTCTCTCTTTTCGAAAATAGATCGGTTTAAAGATCATCCCGGCTTTTTTCAAATTATTTAACAAGCAGTCTATTTCTTGTAAAAAAGTTCGTGAGGATTTATAACGAATTCCCTCTAGTCTAGCTTCATATTCTTCATCATCAATTGAACTCAATACATATTCCATTTGCTGAAAAAGATCTTCAATGTCAAATACATCACCCAAACGCTGATTTAAATACTGCTGGAAAGTCGTTTGCTGCATATTTGCTTCACCAAGTTCAGGCAAGACACTAGACACATAACTATTAAATAGTGGATTAGGCGAAAATAATAGTAATTGTTCACTGCTAAGCTGATCCCGAAATCGATATAATAGATAGGCTGCTCGTTGTAATGCAGCCGATGTTTTTCCGCTGCCAGCTGCCCCATGTACAATAAGAAGTCTGCTTTTCGTATTTCTAATAATCGTATTCTGCTCTTTCTGAATGGTAGCTACAATGCTTTTCATTTGCGAATCCGCCTGTTTCCCCAAAACTTTCTGGAGCAATTCATCACCAATCGTTATCCCCGTATCAAACATACTAATAATTTCACCATTTCGGATGACAAATTGCCGTTTCAACTCCAACGTACCTGCAATTATTCCTTCAGGAGCCTCGTACCTAGCCGGTCCCACTGAATAATCATAATACACACTTGAAATAGGCGCCCTCCAGTCATACACTAAAAACGAGGAACTTTCTTCATCATAAAAGGAACCTACCCCGATGTAGATTTTTTCGACATTTTTTTCATCCGTTTCAAGAAAATCAATCCGCCCAAAATAAGGAGTCTTCTCTAAACGGTTTAACAATTTAACCTGCTCAATAGAATGTTTATGCCGCCTTTCACGTTCAGATAACAGCTCAGACTGCTGCCGGATGCTTGCATGTGTTTCTGCTGCTTCATGCGCATCTTCCAAATTTACGGTAACATCATCCCAAAAGTTTTTCTTGATCGATTTGATTTCAGAACCAGCAGTACCGAGAAGAGTCTTTAGCCGATTTGATTCGTAGTGTACCTTTCGCTTCAATTCATTCAGGGTATTTTGGGC
>NZ_JAZVJO010000471.1:0-5306 GCF_059453735.1 Peribacillus sp.
CTTTTCCTTTAGTTCTAATAAGGTAACAGCTATTTCCTCTTTATTTTTCTTAATTCGATCTCTCGTTTCTTTTCCTGAAGATGGAGCAGTCAGTAATGTGGCAGCTCCTGTTAAAACTGTTCCTGTTACAAACCCAATAAATAATGATTTTATCTTCATTATCATCACCTCATTCTCTTATTTAAATGATTCGCCTTAATTAAGCAAAATCCCTTCTAATAGTGAAAACATAATTGGTAATGTTACGAGGGATTTTATTTATGCTATTTTCCCTAAAATACCATATTTTTCTTACGAAAGGAAGGATAATCTTTCCTTTATCTTTATATCACAAAAATAATAATTTAAACTTCATTTGGACAATGAGGTATATAAAGATAGTAAGCAGGAAGATAAAGGGATTAAGTGGATGAAAAAAGCATGCAGAATAGTCTGCATGCTTTTTTATTGATGTTACACATGGGCAGCAATACTGGTTTTTTTAACAATACCGCCGACAATCGGATAAATAATAATAATTGCAGCTGTATTAAGAACAGTGGCTGGTAAGACAACTGCCGCAAAAAGTCCGAGAAATGCTCCGGGTAGACCAAATAAAAAATAAGCAGATCCCAAAAAGACAAAACCGGATAGTAAGGTACCAATTACCGTTAATATACCTATGCTTACTAAAGACTTTGAGATTTTTCTCATACCAATTAACAGTAAGTAGAATATAAAACAGGTTACACATTTATCGATTATATTCGGGATAAATCCTCCCGGAAAGGTTGTTGTTAATCCTGAAATCAGACCACTAGTGATAGCAACTAGAAACACGCTCTTTTTATCTGGAAAAAGGATAATAGCTAAAAAGGCCATTGTCAGCATCATATCTGGTTTCATTCCTAAGAAAAATCCTGGAATAATTACATGAAGTGCGGCGCCGATCCCCACTAATAGGGATAGGGAAATAAGGGTTTTAGTATTCATTTGAACTCTCTCCTCTTCTCGTCTCAACTAGTTTCTTCTCCTCCAGTGCACTAATTTGCCTGGAGCGAAAAGTTCTATACAGTATATCATGTGCAGGTTGCTTTCGAAACAGTTTTTTTAGTGATACTTAGCTGTTCTTCTCATATGATTTTTTAAAGTTCTTCATAAAAGCAGCAAGCTCTTCGCAATGTTCTAACGGGACAGCGTTATAAATAGAAGCTCTGCATCCGCCAATGGACCGATGTCCTGCTAAGCCTACAAAGCCAGCATCACTTGCCTGTTGTAAAAATGATTTTTCAGCAGCTTCTGTTGGAAGATTGAAGGTAATATTCATCTTTGAACGACTATTCGTTTCTGCATGACCGATATAAAAACCATCGCTTTCGTCAATAGCAGCATAAATGATATTGGCTTTTTTACTATTCATGGCCTCAATGGCTTTGACGCCGCCTTGTTGTTTTACCCACTCCATTACAAGGGAGAGTAAGTAAATAGCCATTGTTGGCGGAGTGTTATATAAAGAATTGCTCTTAGCATGTATCGAATAATCGAGCATGCTTGGTAAATCATTTCGATTAGGTTGAATTAGATCTTTTCTAATAATAACGACCGTTACTCCGGAAGGGCCAAGGTTTTTTTGTGCTCCTGCATAGATTAATCCAAATTTACTGACATCAATTTCTCTGCTCAAGATATCACTCGACATATCGGCGATTAGAGGTACAGACTGAGTGGAAGGGAAATCAGTCCATTGTGTTCCATAAATGGTATTATTACTAGTAATATGCAAGTAAGCAGCAGTCTCATCTATAGGTAAATCATTTACATTAGGAATAAACGTGTAGCTGCCATTTTTCGAAGAAGCGATAATTTTGGTTTTGCCTACTTTTTCAGCTTCCTTAAGAGCTTTTTCTGACCAAGAGCCTGTTAAAACATAATCGGCATGTTTGTCAGCAGGTAACAAATTCATCGGAATCATGGAGAATTGTAAACTGGCACCGCCTTGCAGAAGCAGGACTTCGTAGTTTTCTGGTATAGTTAATAAATCTTTTAATCCTTGGATGGCCTGATTATGGATGCTCTCAAAAATGGCACTTCGGTGACTTAATTCCATGACGGACATACCAGAATCATTTATATTTCGGAATTCTTTCTCAGCTCTCACTAACACTTCTTCGGGTAGTGCAGCTGGTCCTGCATTAAAATTACGAGCACGTTTCATGAATATTTCCTCCTATACGTCAATGTAGTAAAGTGTTAATAATCTATATCCTAACAGAAATAAAAGCAGTAAAGGAAGAAAATTTAGAACTTTATGAGTTAAGTGTGAGATGGAGGAAAAAAATAAAAATAGATCTGGGAGGAACTCTTCCCAGATCTTCGTGAATAGCGTTTACTGTTGAATATGGCTGGCAATCGAGTCTGCAATTTCTTTTAAGCTTTCAGGGGTATACTCACTTGTATGAGTTTTCCATACTGCGCCGAAGCCATCATCAACACCATGGCGCGGAATTAAATGGACATGATAATGGAAGACCGATTGTCCAGCAGCTTCTCCGTTATTATTAAGAATGTTCAAACCAACCGGGGAAAATTCTGTTTTAATTGCACGTGCAATTTCAGGAATGACTTCGAAAACATGTTTCGCAATATCTGGAGTCAATTCGTAAATATTTTCCTTATGTACTTTTGGTATAACAAGGGTATGTCCTTTTGTTACTTGGCTGATATCAAGGAAGGCCAATACATGCTCATTTTCAAAAACCTTTGTACTCGGTATTTCACCATTAATAATTTTACAAAATATACAATCGCTCATTCCAATCACCCTTTCTTCTCTTGTTCCTTGTCTCTAATTGTACCATCGGCAAAACATATCGAAAAGGCTGGTTGAAAAAAATAAAACAGGATGCAGCTAATAGCTGCACCCTGCCCAGAAAAAGGGGTCCTGATCTTCTTATGCGTTTTAGGTTGAGTTCTCTTGGACCAACACCTCATTTAATTAGAGTAAAATGCGGTTACAGTTGGTAGAGTTATTCCATTCAAAGCAACCATCTCCTATATCTTCATCGTTTATTCAACGCAGAAAGCATAATTGACAGTTATCAATGGGTTTCCGCCTATTACGTGCAAGAGTACCATCTCCTTGCTCGAAACGTTTATATGAAGTCTGTGTAATTCAGTTATATGTCTTTAACTGACACCTCATTTGACAATAGGATATGACCAATTGCTAATGAAGAACCCCTTCTTCCTTAATTATGATTACCATGAAGGCTTGAAAATATAATTGGTACTTTATGGTAAAATAATAATACATCACTATGTTAACGATTCATTTTTTGATAAAATATAAATAACCTACATACATATAGAAGGGAACGTTGATATGTCTTTACTAAAAATTGACAAGCTTGTTGGAGGCTACACGCGAACTCCCGTCTTAAAAGGGATAAGCTTCGAAATCGAGCCGAACCAGCTGGTCGGCTTAATTGGATTAAATGGAGCGGGGAAAAGCACAACAATTAAACATATAATTGGACTTATGGAGGCGAAGGAGGGGAAAATTTCAATAAACGATAAAACGTTTGCAGAAGACCCTGACAATTATCGCAAGCAATTTACCTATGTTCCAGAAACCCCAATATTATATGATGAATTAACACTTGAAGAACATTTAAAGCTTACTGCAATGGCTCATGGTTTGGATGAAGCTACGTTCCAAAGCCGTATGACCGGGCTGTTAAAGGAATTTCATATGGAAAAACGTCTATCTTGGTTTCCTGCACATTTTTCAAAAGGAATGCGTCAGAAAGTGATGATTATGTGTGCTTTTTTAGTACAGCCTTCGCTTTACATTGTGGATGAACCCTTTGTTGGACTTGATCCACTGGGAATTCAATCGTTGCTTGATCTGATGAATAAGATGAAGCAAAATGGTGCGGGTATATTAATGTCTACCCATATTTTAGCTACTGCAGAACGGTACTGTGATTCCTTCATCATTCTTCATAATGGAGAAATACGTGCAAAGGGTGACCTAGAAGAGCTTCGTACTCAATTTAATATGCCAGGTGCGACGCTTGATGATCTCTATATTCAACTGACTAAGGAAGAATTACACCATGAATAGTCAGGGCTTATGGAATGAACGGTTTACCCTGTATAGCAGAGAATTACAAAAATATTTAAAGTATATTTTTAATGGACACCTAGTCTTTGTTATGATCATAGCTCTTGGAGGATTAGGCTATTATTACAGTGAGTGGGTTAAAACCTTAGACAGCAATTTTCCTGCTGCTCTGATTATATCGATTGTGTTAGGCATTCTTATGACGAGGAGTCCAGTTTCTACTTTTCTTAAAGAAGCTGATATGGTCTTTTTATTAGCGCTCGAGACTAAGCTTACTGGTTATTTCAAACGCTCGATTATTTTAAGTTTAGTGCTTCAAAGCTTTCTATTATTTATTGTATTTATCGTTTCTATGCCTATGTATTCAAAAGTAACAAACGCTGGATCTCATGAGTTTCTTACTATTTTAGGGTTAATGATTATTACAAAATGTATGAATATCGGCATCCATTGGTATGTGCTGAAATATCAGGAAAGGTCTACAGCCAGAATAGATGCACTGATTAGACTGTTTCTAAATATTGTTCTGTTGTACTTTGCACTTGCTAACGTAAACATTCTTCTTATTATTGCACCTTTTATTTTGCTTTCGGCATTGTTGGTGTATTACAAAAAATCGACTCGTAACAAAGCGTTGAAATGGGAAGTTTTAATTGAGCTTGAAGGTAAAAGAATGATGAATTTTTACCGTTTTGCTAATCTTTTTACTGATGTGCCAAGCTTACGTGGAAAAGTTGCCAGAAGGAAATGGCTCGACTGGCTTTTAGTTTCGATTCCATACGGTCCGAACTCTTCTTATTTGTATTTATATGCACGTACAATGCTTAGAACAAATGATTATGCGGGATTGATGGTGCGCCTTACGGTAATAGGAGCAATAATTATGATGGCCTTCCCGTCAATTTGGGCTACAGTGTTTATAACGGTTCTGTTTCTTTATATGACAGGTATTCAATTACTGCCGGTTTGGAGGCAGCATGAATTAAAAATCTGGGTTTCACTATATCCTCTTCCAGCTAAAATGAGGCAGGAAGCTGTCGCACGATTAGTTTCATATTTCTTATGTGCCGAAGTTATTGCGTTTACGATCGTCATGCTCGTCACGGGACGTTTCATGGCAGCAGCTGCCTCTGCAGCAGCAGGAGTCTTGTTTGTTATCTTCTTTAAGAGCTATGCGAGAAAGAGAATGACAAGTTTCTAA
>NZ_JAZVJO010000472.1:0-1612 GCF_059453735.1 Peribacillus sp.
GAATTGGGTATATCATTAACAATTGATGATACCTCCTACCTGACAGATATCAAAAATGGAATATCAAGCGGGGACATTATCACAATTATTGGGAATCTCCTTGATAATGCGATGGAAGCCTGTCTTGAGAGAGAAATTCAGGACGTACATCTTACATTGCAGGGAAACAAGCAATTTCTATTCATTGAAGTACAGGACAGTGGTTGTGGAATTAGCGGCAATCTACAGAAGATATTCGAGTACGGGTTCAGTACGAAGATGCGAGAGGGAAGAGGAATCGGGCTAGCGCTCATTAAACAGCTGGTTGAAGTGAATAATGGGATAATTCTAGTCGAATCATCAATGGGTATAGGAACAACAATAACAGTTAAGATTGGGGTGGAATAGGAGATGACGCAGCTTTCAGTATTAATTGTAGAAGATGATCCGATGGTACTGGAAATAAACAAGAACTTTTTAAGTAAAGTTAAAGGGTTTGTATATATAGGGGAAGCTTCTACCGCAAAAGATGCTTACGAAAAGACTATTCAATTAAAGCCGGACTTAATTCTGTTGGATATGTTTTTGCCTGACATATCCGGTATGGATTTGTTTCTTCGTTTACGTCAGGAAAGATTACCATCCGATATCATCATGATTACTGCAGCGCGTGATACGCCTACTGTTCAAGAAGCCGTTCGATTGGGAGCGTTCGATTATTTAATTAAGCCTTTTCGCTTTGAACGCTTCGAAAGGGCGCTCCATGATTATTTAAGATTAATTAAACAGCAACCTGCAAGCGGTATATATGACCAGCAGAAAATCGATAATATATTTGGTTATAAGGAAGATGAAGCAGCATTGCCCAAAGGACTGAATGATATTACGATGAAACAAATTCTTGAAGGTCTAGTTGAAATTAGTGCGCCTGTCACTTCTGAACAGTTGGCGAAAAATGTCGGTATGGCAAGAGTAACCGTTCGGAAGTACCTCGACTTTCTAGCAAATACAGGGAAAGTAACAATTGATTTAAAGTATGGTACAGTAGGTAGACCAACAAAATACTATTTACTGCAATAATATGTCCAAAGAAGCTGTCCTGAAAGTAGAAACTTTCGGGACAGCTTCTTTTCATTATTGCTGTGATAGTAACATCAAAATGTCCAATACTCATCGAGGTGGAAGCAACTTTAAAGAATTCAAATGCAATGGTTGTATTATAACAGTTATATTAGAATAACATACTGTTACATATCAAAAAGACCAAAATGTCCATTAATGACAAAATATTGTTTATTATCACATTTTATTTAGAATTAAGTTATTCTCTATTAGTAAATTGAGGTGCCAAATTGAAAAGGAAAATAGTTTTATCCTATTACTCTTTGATGTCACTAACCATTCTTTTTTTGCTATCGGCATGCCAAGCAAATAACTCCTATCCAACTGACTATGAACAACTCAGCAAAGAAGAACGGCTAGTCATTCGTTTCTCACATGTCGTCGGAGAAGATACGCCAAAAGGTATGGCAGCACGGAAATTTGCAGAACTGGTAAAAGAACGCAGCAATGGCTATATCGAAGTTCAGGTTTTTTCAAATGGGACGCTTTATAAAGATAGCGAGGAATTAGA
>NZ_JAZVJO010000473.1:0-5354 GCF_059453735.1 Peribacillus sp.
GCCTTGCACTGGTTAAAACGGATCAAATCACTATGAAAAATGCATTAGCTTTAATCGGAGTTTCTGCTCCAGAACAAATGTCCCGCAACTAGAAGGTTACCAAAGAGCCATTTTGCTGTCACAGCAGAGTGGCTCTTTGACTATTTCCAGACCACCATACCTCCGCTGACACGTTTGACACCTCGAATTTTTGAGATGTCTTCAATGAGTTTAAGCATAGCGAGATCCTTTGCTTTTGCTTCAATCATGAAGTCGACATCTTGGTTGATTTCTTTAAGTGCGAGCAAAAGAGGAGTAATAAAGGCTAAATCAACATAATCCGAGTGAGAACGAAACGCTTTTTCATTTTTTGGTGAAGAGATATGAATTTTAGGCGGGCTCCCTGTTTGGTCCCAAGTTGCAAATATAGCTGGGAGCAGCTCGTGAAATAATTGTTCCCCTAAATTTGCCTGATCATGATGGTAGTCAAAAACAAGGGGAATCCCTTCTTTTTGACAAATAGCCAGTGTTTCATTTGTCGTATAGGTTTTATCATCATTTTCTAGAGTCATTTGCTGTTTAATCAGCTTTGGTAAAGAGATAATATTTTCATAGAAGCGGTTTGTAGCCGCAATCTTATCCCCGTATGCGCCACCTACATGAATGTTAATTCGAGCATTTGAGTGAACGCCCATTGCTTCAAGCATCTGATAATGATAAGTCATATCTTTGACGGAATTTTCAGTTATCGATGGTTTGCTGCTTGTAAATAGTGTAAACTGATTAGGATGGAAGCTGACTCTCATCTGATGTTTGTTAATCCAGTCCCCAAGTTCCTTCCACTCACTTTTAAATGGCGTAATAAAGTCCCAATTGACTTCAGGATGCGTGGCAAGCGGCACGATGGAACTGGATAGACGGTAGAGTTGGATTTCAAGAGCCGTGTTGTAATAAAGGATTCTCCGTGTATTTTCTAAATTCGTTTTAGTGATCTCTAGTAACCGACGGTCGCGATCTTCTTTTGTCAGTTGGCCATAACGCTTAAAGGTCATGGTTCGTGAGGGAGAGGTCTCCCATAGTGAGAGGGCGGTTGAAACATACCCCATTCGAATGTTCATAGTTGCTCCTTTCACCTAGAGAAAAGCCGATAGTGTATAGGCTATTTTTTCTTTTATTGACTCTAGGACATTGATTTTTGCTAGAGAAGCTGCGGGTAAAGCCGTGGAATAGCTAATATCCTCTTGAATTTTTGCCTTAATTTCTTGAATACATTCTGGTTCATAAATGAGGCAGTTCATTTCGTAATTAAGAAATAAACTGCGCCTGTCAAAATTGGCTGTTCCGATATCACAAATCGTATCATCAATAAGTATGATTTTGGAATGGTAGAACCCTCTCTGAAATTGAAAAACCTTTGCGCCTTCTTTAATAAGAATGCGAAAGTAGGGAAAAGAAGCCTCCTTAACAAATGCGTGATCTGCTTTTTTAGGCACGATAATACTGACGTCGATATTATTTTTTATTGCTGATCTTAAAGTCTCAAAGAGTGCGGGACTCGGAATAAAATAGGGAGTGCCGATAATGATGCTTTTTTTAGCTTGTCTAATTAGCGTAGTTAATGTCTCCTCGAGGCCGAATCCGGCAGTAGGGATAAATTGATGTCTGCTTTTTCCAATACAAGATAAGGGGAAATACACCTTGTTGGATAGGACGTTTTCCTTCGTTGCAGCTAACCAATCATGTAAAAATTCAAATTGCAGATCCTGAACACCCTCACCTTGGAGTTTTAGATGATAGTCACGCCATGGATGAAGAATAGGATCCATGTCGATGTATTCCTTTCCAATATTGAAGCCGCCAAGATAACCGATTCGTCCATCGATAATGGTAATCTTTCGATGGTTTCGTTTTTGGAGAGAATAAAAGATAAAGGGCAGTTTTGGCTTGCAGCTATAGGCAAAATAGACGCCGTTTTTTCGTAATTCCTTAATCCGCTTGTATGGAATTCGAAACCCGCCCATCCAGTCAACCATAAGTCGCACTTCTAACCCATTCTTCGCCTTACTTTGCAGGAGATTTAAAAAATCCTGACTAAATTGATCATATTTTACAATATAAAAAAGGACATGGATGTGTCTTTTGGCTTGTTTAATTTCTTTGAAAAAGTCCTCAAATAAGTCTTTTCCAGAAGTGAAGATATGAATATTACTATGGCGCTGAGGATGGCTGAAATTATGTTTCCCTTTTACGTGGACGTGGCGTCCCCATGTAAAGTCTAGGAGCAACCATAATAAAAAAAGTATGACTAGTAGAACGCCTAGAATAATTCCTTTCAATACAGCCAACTCCTTCAACTCATTCATCTGCCTAGTCTGCACAGAATTGCAGGATTGTACTCGGTATTATCAAATCAAAAAAAAACTAAATTTGGAAGAAAAAAGTTGACTGAATGCTCATTCATTATATAATAAAAGTAATCAATATCAGAAAATGCCAGATTTTCAAAATTACTTGAAATCATTTGGTCGATTGTGAAGTCAGGAGGGGGCGTTACACATGAATGGATTACTATGGATTAATTTAGCCGCAACAATAATTGTAATCGCTTACGGAGTTGGCTTATTTACCTATTTATTGCGGACAAGAACGGCTTATGTAAAGCTCGGTAAAAAAGTAGAGTTTGATAAACGTGTGAAAGAACGACTAGGAAAAATCATGGTATATGTGTTTGGTCAAAAAAAGTTATTTAAAGATAAAAAAAGTGGAATTATCCACACCATGCTTTTTTACGGATTTATTTTGGTTCAATTTGGCGCCGTCGATTTTATTATAAAAGGGATTAAACCGGGTGCCCATTTACCATTTGGTCCACTATATCCGGCTTTTACTTTCTTTCAGGAAATCATAACGCTGGTTGTTCTAATTGCCATTTTTGCAGCGTTCTACCGCCGCTATATTGAAAAGCTCGTTCGGTTAAAACGAGGTTTTAAAGCAGGACTTGTTGTTATTTTTATTACGGTAATCATGGTTACTGTTTTAACTGGTAATGGAATGGCCATGATCTGGCATGGACATGAGGCAACTTGGTCAGAACCAGTCGCTTCCGGAATTGCCTTCCTATTTGGCTGGATCGGAGAAACGGCTGCTATCGTTGTCTTTTATGTTGCATGGTGGCTGCATTTACTTACGATTTTGACATTTATGGTCTATATCCCTCAAGGGAAGCATTTCCATCTTATTGCAGGTCCGTTGAATGTATTCATTAACCGTCTGGATAACCCAGGTAAATTGAAAGCGATTAACTTTGAAGAAGAACCTGAAGATGAAAATGAAGAAGTGATTTATGGAGCTAAAACGATACAAGATTTCACTGAATATCAATTGGTAGATTTATATGCCTGTGTAGAGTGCGGAAGATGTACGAATATGTGTCCCGCTTCAGGAACAGGAAAAATGCTGTCACCAATGGATATCATCATTAAAATGAGAGATCATTTAACAAATACAGGAGCAGCAATTACGCAAAAACAGCCTTGGGTGCCGACGTTTGTCTTCGGCAATACAAAGGGGAATCAATTAGCACTTGCAGGCGGTTCTGAGGGAGCGCAGGAATCGGCAGCAAGTATTGAACCCTATCATGCAAGCCTGATCGGTGACGTGATCACAGAAGAAGAGCTGTGGGCGTGTACAACATGCCGTAACTGTGAAGACCAATGTCCGGTTATGAATGAACACGTGGATAAGATTATTGATATGCGTAGATATTTGGTGCTGAACGAAGGGAAAATGAACCCGGATGCACAGCGCGCGATGACCAATATTGAGCGTCAAGGAAATCCGTGGGGCTTAAACCGTAAAGAAAGAGAAAATTGGAGAGAAATTCGCGACGATGTTCACGTTCCAACCGTTAAAGAAATGAATAAAGCGGGGGAAGAATTTGAGTATTTATTCTGGGTAGGTTCAATGGGTTCATACGACAGCCGTTCCCAGAAAATCGCACTTTCCTTTGCCAAATTATTAAATGAAGCCGGTGTGAAATTTGCCATCTTAGGCAATAAAGAAAAGAATTCTGGAGATACACCGCGTCGTCTTGGTAATGAATTTGTTTTCCAGGACCTAGCTGTTAAGAATATCGAAGAGTTCGAGAAGAATGAAGTGAAAAAAATCGTTACGATTGATCCGCATGCGTACAATATCTTTAAGAATGAGTACCCTGATTTCGGTCTTAAAGCAGAAGTGTATCATCATACGGAAATACTGGCTGAGCTTGTTAGAGAAGGAAAGCTTGTGCCGAAGCATCCTGTTAATGAAAAAATAACGTTCCATGATTCCTGTTATTTAGGCCGTTATAACGAAGTGTATGATCCACCACGTGATATCTTAAGAGCCATTCCGGGAGTCGAGCTTGTAGAAATGGAACGGAATCGTGAAAAAGGAATGTGTTGTGGAGCCGGCGGCGGGTTGATGTGGATGGAAGAAGAAACAGGTCACCGTATTAACGTAGCTCGTACGGAACAAGCGTTAGAAGTTGAACCATCAATCATCAGTTCAGGCTGTCCATATTGCTTAACAATGATTTCTGACGGAACAAAGGCGAAAGAAGTTGAAGAAAGCGTCGGGACTTATGACGTGGCTGAATTGCTTGAGAAGTCAATCATGGGTGAACTAAAAACTCTAGTATCATAAATAAACATGTACCTGCTTCATCATTCTTCTTTTTTAGAAGGAAGCAGGTATTTTTTTTGAAATAATTAACTTATTATTTAATTTTTTCAATCAATTCATGTAAACTATGATAAAGCGCTTACATATATTTTTTTGATTTCGTCTTGAGCGAGCGTTCAGTCGACGAAACAGAAAAAATTTAAAAGGGGGAAGAGAAGATGACGAAAACAGTAATAATCAGCGGTGTTCGAACACCATTTGGGAAATTTGGCGGAGGGTTAAGCAGCCTTACAGCTTCACAGCTTGGCGGTATTGCCATTAAAGAGGCCTTACAAAGAGCGGGAGTAGAGGGAAGTCAGGTTGATGAGGTAATTATGGGGAATGTCCTTCAGGCAGGGCAGGGACAAATCCCATCTCGACAGGCACTGAGACATGCCGGTATCCCCTGGGAAATCAAAACAGAAACGATTAATAAAGTGTGCGCATCTGGTCTTCGCAGTGTGACACTTGCTGATCAAATCATTCGAGCTGGTGATGAAGAAGTGATTGTAGCCGGCGGTATGGAGTCTATGAGCAATGCGCCGTATTTCCTCCCAAAGGCTAGATGGGGACTGCGAATGGGAGACGCTCCAATGAAAGATTTGATGCTCCATGATGGTTTAAGCTGCAGTTTTACAGGCGCGCATATGGGTACCTACGGAAACAGCACA
>NZ_JAZVJO010000474.1:0-3956 GCF_059453735.1 Peribacillus sp.
CCTCAAATATTTTAAGGCCTAAGTAATATGGCTTGATACTCGTACGGGATGGCTGTACGACTCCTGCATTTAATTTAGCACATTCAATTGATTCACTTGTGGTGCGCTCTAGCTCTCGTAGCATTCGTTGATGCCAATACGAAGCCCAGCCTTCGTTCATGATTTTGGTTTCAAGCTGAGGCCAGAAATAGAGCATTTCTTCACGCATCATAGTCAATATATCACGCTGCCAGTCGGTGAGTTCACGGCTGTATTGCTCTATAAATAGGACTATGTCCTTTTCTGGTCTTGGCGGGAATTTCTTATGTTTCTTTATTGGTGATTTCTCGGGTACATCGTTACTATCTAATGACCATAATCCATCATAAGGGGTCTGCTTTTGTTTTACTTCTTCACTGGATTCTTCATCGAATAGATCAAACTTTGCCCTCATCATCGAAGGGTCAATATGTTCTTCAATGGCTAGGACGGCATCAAGAAAGGTTTCGACTTCTTTTTTACCGTGAATGGTTTCATAATGGCGGATTCGGTCGGCTGTAGCCGCCATACTTTCTACCATGTCACGCTTTGTATTTTGAAACCGAACGTTATTCTTAAAAAAATCACAGTGAGCTAAGACATGTGCCACGATAAGCTTATTCTGTATTAATGAATTAGAATCTAAGAGAAATGCATAGCATGGATCTGAATTGATAACGAGCTCATATATTTTACTCAATCCAAAATCATAATGGAGCTTCATTTTATGGAATTGCTTTCCAAAGCTCCAATGCGAATAACGGGTTGGCATTCCATAAGCTCCAAATGTATAAATAATTTCAGAAGGACATATTTCATAGCGCATCGGATAAAAATCAAGACCGAAACCTTTTGCTATTTCGGTAATTTCACTTATTGTATACTCCAAATCCCTATGCTCTGAAGTATTCATCTGCCTCTCCCCCTTTTCTATCCTTACTCTACTGTATGAAAAAAGAGAGAGAACATGACGAAGAAGACATTTTCAGTGCAGCTGACTGTATAATTCTGTGCCTACTTACCCTTTTCTTCTACTATAAGGTTCAACATTTTTTTATTCGTTAAATCATGCCTGATTTTCACTTTAACGGTCCTTTTTTCTCCTTGATCGTTGACTAGAAATTGAAAACTGTCCTCTGCTTGTCCATTTGGATTTTGAGTACGTCCTTTATATTCGTAATCGACTACATCGTCGTTTGGATAATCGGCTTTAACTACGGCAATAGCTATTTGTCCGTATTTCTCATAACCAGTATTGGCTGCTGACGTATTTATTCCGAATTGGAGAACAATCAAGAGGGTTAAAAAGGCACTTATGACTTGTTTCATGCAATTCCTCCTACCTATTTTGTTCTTTTTAGTATGTATTTTTTTTTAAAGCTTATTCGCACGGACCTTCGCTTTGCGAGTATCACCAGCAATAAGCCTACATTTTCTACACTCAATATTATTCAGGTAAATAGCAACAAGCGTGCAAAAACAACGGCTCCACTTTTTGCATAGAGATTGCCGCACGCTTCGTGAACAAACTAACAGTAGCTCCTGATGAAGGAGGGGTATTGATGGAGAAGAATGATTATGACCGGGCATTATTTTGTACGCATCGCTCGGATTGGGATAATTTAACGATTTTGATGGTTCAGACTAAAGATCAATTTCTTTCTAAGAAGATTGAGCATTTTCTCCATGTGTATCATTTTGAAACCGATTATACAATCGTTCAAGCAAAACTGTATTCCCTGTTCCGTTACTTGGATCATGCTACCGAATGTACCTATGAGAATTGGGCAGCTGTTTCTGAATAATTATTCTTAGCGTTTGTTTTCTAAACGTTTCTATGCTAAAAAAACCAATAAAAAAAGATGGAAGGACCTTGTCCTTCCATCACTTATCATATTCTTAGCTAACGCCTAACTTCGCTTCAATACCAGCCATGAAATCTGAAGTTACTGCAGAGAGTTTTTCTTCAGCTTCTGCCATTGATGTTCCATGAACACCAAAGTAAAATTTAATTTTAGGTTCTGTTCCAGATGGCCGCAAGCAAACCCATGTACCGTCTTCCAAGAAATATTTGAGTACATTTGATTTTGGCAAATCAATTGGTTCTTGAGTGTTCTTTAATAATGAATGCTTCTGACTGCTTCGATAATCTTCCTCAATGACAACATGCTGTTGGGCAATTTGCTTTGGAGGGTTATTACGGAAATCGTCTAAAATTCCATTAATTTGACGAGCTCCATCTATTCCCTTAAGCGTAAGGGAGCGCAGACCTTCTAAATAGTAACCGTACTTTTCAAACACATCTAAAAGACCCTCATACAAAGTTTTTCCTTGTTTTTTATAATATGCACATACTTCTACCGCAAGTATAGCGGCCTGTATAGCATCTTTATCTCTTGCGAAATCTTTAACTAGATATCCGTAACTTTCTTCATAACCAAATAAGAAACTATGCTCGCCACTTTCATTATACGTGTTAATTTTTTCAGAAATAAATTTAAAGCCAGTTAAAACGTCGATGGTAGGCAGTCCGAATTCTGATGCAATCTTCCGGCCAATTTCCGAGGTAACAATTGTCTTTAAAACCACACCATTTTGAGGAAGTGTTTGTTTCGCTTTCTTTTGTGTGAGTAAATAATCTAATAATAACGCACCTGTTTGATTGCCAGTCAGTACTACATATTCACCTTGATTGTTTTTTACGGCGATACCTAGACGATCAGCATCTGGATCAGTCGCTATTAAAAGGTCAGCATCGACGCTGTTCCCAAGTATAATTGCCTGTTCAAATGCAGCATGCTCTTCCGGGTTCGGCGAAGCAACTGTAGAAAAATTAGGATCTGGAAGTTCTTGTTCGGCTACAACATGAACGTTTTTATAACCAAGGTCCTTTAAAGCCCGTCGCACCGATTTATTGGATGTACCATGAAGCGGTGTAAACACAATTTTCAAATCAGTTTCTTCCGCTAATTGAGGATTTTCTGGCAAAGTTAACAGCTGCTCATTATACGATGCATCGATTTCTTCTCCAATAATTTCAATCAGACCTTTTTGTTTCAGTACTTGTTCTTCTTCAATCTCAAGCACCAGTTCGTTTTCAATGTCATCAACGTATTGTATTACTTGATCTGCCGGCTCAAGGGCAAGCTGAGCGCCATCTGGACCATATACTTTGTATCCATTATATTCAGGGGGATTATGGCTAGCCGTAATGACAACTCCTGCATAAGCGTTAAGCTCACGAACAGCAAAACTTAACTCTGGTGTTGGACGCAATTCATCAAACAAATACGCCTTTATTCCATATGTTCCAAGCGTTTTAGCGGCTTCCATCGCAAATTCTGGAGATTTATGCCGGGAATCATAGGCGATTACAGCACCACGCTGCTTAGCTTCCTCACCAAATGAAGCAATATAAGCAGCTAGACCCGCCGTTGCCTTTCTAACCGTATAGATATTCATACGATTTGTTCCTGCACCTATCTCTCCACGCATCCCACCAGTACCGAACTCCAAATTTTTATAAAAAGCATCCTCAAGTTGGGCTTCATCGTTGCTGATTTCCTCTAATTTTGTTTTTAACTCATCATCAAGATTTTGAAATCCTGCCCAAGACTGATATCCGGTCTTCCAGTTCATTAAAACAACTCCTTTTTCAGATTGTATATTTTTTTATGATATTTACTAATTATGTATTATCTAAAGTTATCACAGATTTTTTAAAAAAAGAAGGGAAGGATTTCATAGAAATCCTTCCCTTCTCTCCAACTTTATTCCTGATGTTATTTTTCTCCTTTATGATAATTAAGCTGGTAAATATCATGCCTGCGATCTTTCAACTGCTGGACGGTACCATTTTGGCGTTCCCGTCTCAGAATTTCAAGATCCACATCTCCAATAAGAACCATTTCAAGGTTAGGACTTGTTTCACCAACAAT
>NZ_JAZVJO010000475.1:0-5980 GCF_059453735.1 Peribacillus sp.
CAAAGGCAAAGGCCACAGCGTTAGCCCGAAAGAAAGCGAAAGAAGAAGAGAAGGCTGCCCATGAAGAGAGTGAAGAGCTGAGTTTAGAAGAACGAAAAGCGGAAGCCGCAGCAAAAGCAAAGGCCGCAGCATTAGCCCGAAGGAAAGCGAAAGAAGAAGAGAAGGCAGCCCCTGAAGAAAGTGAAGAGCTGAGTTTAGAAGAACGAAAAGCGGCAGCCGTAGCAAAGGCAAAGGCCGCAGCACTAGCCCGAAAGATAGCGAAAGAAAGTTCTCCCGCCATGGACGATACCGAGGATGCTGCAAAGAAAAAAGCCGTTGCTGCAGCAAAAGCAAAGGCGGCGGCAGCCGCTGCCCGAGCCAAGGCAAAACAAGTCAGTACGGGTATTGAGCCCACCCCAGAAGATTCACCATCGATTAATCAGCCTCTATTAGATAAATATATTGCGATCATCTCACAAAATATCGGCAGCGATGCATTAGAAGATTCCTATATTAACAAATTATCAAAGGACGTTCCTACCTTAGTTGCGAAGCCTGGTACATATTTGAAAATTGCTCAATATCTAAAATTTAATGAAAATTTACGGTTCGATTATTTGTCGGAGCTGCATGGGACCGATTTTGAAACGCATATGGAAGTGTATGTTCATTTGTATTCTCATAAACATCACCATCCGGTTGCATTAAAGGTGAAGGTAAACCGTTCCGAACCAGTGATTCCGTCAATCGTGCATCTCTGGCAGGGAGCAAATTGGCCGGAGTGTGAAACCTATGATTTGCTGGGAATTCTATTCGAGGGTCATCCGGATTTGAAGCGTATCATGCTTGGTGAACATTGGATAGGCCACCCGCTCCGTAAAGATTATGAACCGTATGATGTGGAGGTATAACCTATGATACGGATAGAAGAAATGCTTTTGAATGTCGGTCCGCAGCATCCAAGTACACATGGGGTATTTCGACTTATTATAAAAATAGATGGAGAAATTATTAAAGAAGCAACACCGGTAATAGGGTATCTTCACAGAGGAACGGAGAAGCTTGCGGAAAATTTACAGTATACTCAAATTATTCCCTACACCGACAGAATGGATTATCTAGCCGCCATGACGAATAATTATGTCCTTTGTCATGCGGTGGAAACGATGATGGATCTTAAGATACCTGATCGTGCTGAATATTTACGTGTCCTTTCCATGGAACTTGGGCGTGTAGCCAGTCACTTAGTCTGGTGGGGAACCTTCTTGCTGGACCTGGGTGCAACCAGTCCATTTTTGTATGCTTTCCGTGAGCGGGAAATGATTATTAATCTCTTGAATGAACTATCTGGTGCACGACTGACTTTTAATTATATGAGAGTAGGCGGTGTAAAGTGGGATGCGCCTGAGGGGTGGATTGGGAAAGTCCGTGATTTTGTTCCGTATATGCGGGAACAACTCAAGGGATATCATCAGCTCGTCACCGGCAATGAAATATTTATGAACCGGGTAAAAGGAATCGGTGCCTATACAAAAGAAGATGCCCTTAATTATTCATTAAGCGGAGCTAACTTAAGGTGTACAGGTGTTAAATGGGATTTACGTAAAGATGAACCCTATTCAATTTATGACCGGTTTGATTTTGATGTCCCTGTCCGTGAAAGCGGTGATGCTTGGGCAAGGTATCATTGCCGGATTGAAGAGATAGAAGAATCCTTAAAAATAATTGAACAATGTGTGGAACAATTTCCAAGCGATGGACCGATTATGGCCAAAGTCCCGAAAATTATTAAGGTGCCAAAAGGAGAAGGCTTTGTGAGAATTGAATCGCCACGCGGGGAAATTGGCTGCTATATCGCAAGTGAAGGAAAAAAAGAACCCTACCGTTTAAAATTCAGACGGCCATCCTTTTATAATCTGCAAATCCTCCCGAAACTTTTACAAGGAGAAAATATGGCCAATCTAGTGACAATATTAGGGGCGATTGATATCGTCTTGGGAGAGGTGGATGGATAGTGATTCAAGACTTGCTACAATCAGAACCGAGCCTCCTCAATGTAACCATTTTTCTTTTACTTGCGGTATTGTTTTTATTTGTTGTTCTGGGCTTTGTCACGTATGCCATTCTTTCAGAAAGAAAAGTAATGGGACTGATGCAGATGCGTATTGGACCCAATCAGCTTGGCGGGAGATGGGGGTTGCTTCAGACAGTAGCCGATGTGTTAAAGCTCTTGCTGAAGGAAGATACGATTCCAAAGCTTGCTGACCGTCCGCTTTTTATTATTGCGCCTATTCTGGCTTTTGCTCCATCATTTATGGTGTTAGCGGTCTTGCCGTTAACGGATAAGCTGCAGTTTGCAGATATTGGTGTGGGACTGTTGTATTATGTTGCGATTTCGGGGATTACGACAGTGGGGATCGTAGCTGCTGGCTGGTCTTCTAATAATAAATATGCTCTAATCGGCGGAATGCGTGCCGCAGCCCAAATGATTTCGTATGAAATTCCACTTGTGATGTCGCTCGTTGGTGTGGTGTTACTAACGGGAAGCCTCAACCTCAATGAGATTGTTGCGGCTCAAGAAAATGTTTGGTTCATTGTTCTGCAGCCAGTCGCCTTTTTAATATTTATCATTGCGTCGGTAGCTGAATTGAATCGAGTACCGTTTGATTTGCCAGAAGCGGAGTCTGAACTGGTAGCAGGCTATTTTGTTGAGTACTCAGGCTTCCGCTGGGCGATGTTTATGTTAAGTGAATATGTCTATATGTTTGCTATGGCCTCCCTGACCACTGTATTATTTTTAGGAGGCTGGAATTCTCTTCCGTTTCTAGGCTTTATTCCAGCAGCTGTTTGGTTCGCCCTTAAGTTCAGCGTGGTTGTTTTTCTATTAATCTGGATAAGAATTACCCTGCCGCGGTTACGATCAGATCAGCTGATGGAGTTTGGTTGGAAGGTGCTTCTGCCTATAGCACTTGCGAATATTATGGTAACTGCTATATTAAAAGAGTTGTTTCCCAATATATTCTGAGAAAAGAAACTGGATATGTAAATAATCGCCAAAAAAGAAAAGCGAGGGATTAGCATATGATTGGTTTAGCAAAAGGATTGGCTTATACGCTGAAAAATTTAACGCGAAAAAAAGTAACCTATGCTTACCCGAATGAACCGCTGCCGCTTCCTGATCGTTTTCGAGGCATCCAGAAGTTCTATCCAGAAAAATGTATTGTTTGCAATCAATGCGTGACCATATGTCCAACAGATTGCATTCAATTGACAGGAATTAAGCATCCCGATTCTTCTAAGAAAGGTAAAAAAATTATTGATACGTACGATATTAATTTTGAAATCTGTATCTTGTGTGATCTTTGTACGGAAGTGTGTCCGACCGAAGCCATTGTTATGACCAATAATTTTGAACTGGCAGAGTATAGTCGGGATGAATTATTTAAAAACTTAGAGTGGCTCGATGAAAATGATGAAAATATTCGGAAGGTGAATAAGGTATGACTTTTTCTGGCGAGATTCTCGCATTTATCATTCTTGCGCTAGCTGCCATACTTGGTGGTGTTTTATTATTAAACCTGACTAAGGTCGTTCATATGGTGGTCGCGTTAGTACTATCATTTCTTAGCATTGCCGGAATCTTTATTCTGCTTTCAGCTGAATTTGTCGCTGTTGTGCAGGTTTTAATTTATTCAGGAGCAATTACGATTATCATGCTGTTCGGGATCATGTTAACTAAGCATAATGAATCAGAAGCAAGTACGAAAAAGACCCGTTGGAAACATGGGGTGCTGCTGCTTGCCATAGCAGGCTTTGCTTATGCTGTGTATATAGGAATCTATAACCTGGATATAGCGAGTCAGGAAAGTACCTTACATGAAAATAATACTGAGCAAATTGGCGTGGAACTTTTTTCAAAGCAAGTTATTCCATTTGAACTTGCCTCAGTGGTGTTGCTCGTGGCACTTGTTGGAGCAATAACATTGGCAAAGAAACCGGATGATGAAGAAGAGGGGGAAAGCCAATGACGGAGGTACCTCTATCTGCCTACCTTGTTCTTGCACTTGTGCTATTTTGTATCGGTCTATATGGTGCGTTAACAAAACGTAATACGGTCATTGTATTAATTTCCATTGAACTCATGCTTAATGCAGCAAATATCAACTTTGTTGCCTTTAGCCGGCTGGGCGTTACACCGTCGATAACTGGACAGGTCTTTTCTTTATTTACGATTACGATAGCAGCTGCAGAAGCGGCTGTAGGGTTGGCCATTTTGATGGCTTTATATCGCAGGAAGAGAACGGTGAATATTGACGAAATGGATACGTTGAAGCATTAGTTATGGTTAACAGGTCTATGAAAGGGGGCATACATACCGATGATGGAGAATGCATGGCTTATACCGTTAATTCCACTGTTTTCTAGTGTAATTCTGCTTCTATTCGGCAAACAGCTGAGAGAGTCAGCGGCCTATATCGGGATTGTGGCGGTACTCGTATCCTTTATCTGTTCAGTCATTGTTTTAGTTGAGCGAATAGATGCACCCACTTATAAACAGGAAATAGTCTGGCTTGTAACGGGTGATATGAACATAACGGCAGGCTTTGAAGTGACAGCACTGAATACGTTGATGCTGGTTATGGTTTCGTTGGTCAGCTGTCTCGTTCATATCTATTCCAAGGGTTATATGGAAGGAGAGAAGCGTTTTTCCATATTTTATACGTACCTTGGGTTCTTTACCTTTGCCATGCTTGGACTTGTCCTTTCACCCAATTTAGTGCAGCTCTATTTCTTCTGGGAGCTTGTGGGCCTAGGGTCATTTTTATTGATAGGCTTTTATTTTTATAAAAAAGAAGCTAGAGATGCAGCAAAAAAAGCCTTTATCATGACCAGAATCGGTGATCTTGGTTTATTGATTGCGATTATCCTTTTATTTTGGAAAACGGGCAGTTTTGATTTTCAAGAAATCTTTAGCCGCATTGGAGCTGGAGAAATATCAGGAGGAATGTTGACGCTTATTGCGCTGTTACTTTTTGCTGGAGCTGTCGGAAAATCAGGTCAATTTCCCCTTCATTCATGGCTCCCTGATGCAATGGAAGGTCCAACGCCAGTCTCTGCGTTAATTCACGCGGCGACAATGGTTGCGGCAGGTGTATATTTAGTTGCAGTAACGTTTCCAATCTTTTCAGCGAGTTCTGCGGCTATGGAGACAGTAGCGGTGATAGGCGGATTCACAGCCATTTTTGCTGCATCTATTGCCATCGTTCAAAAAGATATTAAACGGATTCTCGCGTATTCAACAATCAGTCAACTCGGATATATGATGCTTGCTTTAGGGACGGCAGGGTATACGGCTGGAATCTTTCATTTACTCACACACGCTTTCTTTAAAGCCTTGCTGTTCTTAGCTGCGGGCAGCATTATTCATGCTATACATACACAGGATATTGATAAAATGGGCGGGCTCTGGAAAAAAATGAAGCTGACAAGTCCCTTATTTCTAATAGGTGCTCTGTCGATTTCAGGTGTGCCGCTTTTATCAGGGTTTTTTAGTAAAGATGAAATTCTCGTATCGGCTTGGGTCAATGGACACTATCTTTTATTCTGGATTGCCATGATTACAGCCTTTTTAACTTCATTCTATGTCTTCAGGCTCTTTTTCCTTATCTTTACGGGCCAGCCTAAGACGGAAGTTGTCAGTAAGGAATCACCTTTTTCCATGGTGCTGCCAATGGGCATTTTAGGGATTTTGGCTGTCTGCTCTGGGTATATCCAGACTCCTTGGTTTGGAAGTTATTTAGGAGAGTTTCTGGTTAAGGGCAACAAATTTCTTCTTGTGCCCACTCATTCAGAAGGACCTGCATGGATTATGGTGGCAGCGGCAGTCTTTTCTCTTTCGGGCATCCTGCTAGCCTATTTAATCTATGTGAAGCAGACCATCTCTCGAAACTTTCTTATCAAAGAAGGATCGTTTATCAATACCACCCTTATCAATAAGTAC
>NZ_JAZVJO010000476.1:0-2223 GCF_059453735.1 Peribacillus sp.
TGCCCATTATTGTCTTTAATAACCATTCTAAGTGCATCATGATGCACAATTATGCCCTCAAAAGCCGCCTTTAAAATATCCTCTTTAAATCCGGATTCCCGGAAAAGCATAACGGATTGGTTAAAGTGATGTATATCGGAATGTTTCTCAAAAAACCAGCTCTGGATAGGAGTAAACGGTACATCACCTGAGACGGCTCCCTGCTCAGCAAGTGACTTGGATGCTGTTACAAAAGGACTGATAAGAGCAATAGTTGGATATTTAAATAAGTCCTTCATTTCAACGCGATAACCAACTTGATATAACTTGGATGACACTTGGATAAACTTTATCGAGTCTCCGCCTAAATCAAAAAAGTTGTCATCAATTCCAACTTGCTGAATCCCAAGTACCTTTTCCCAAATGCCCGCCAGGATTTTCTCCTTTTCATTCCTTGGCTCAACATATTCACTATTTTTCTCCATATATTCCTTCGGAGAAGGCAGTGACTTTGTATCGAGCTTACCATTAAAGGTAATAGGAAATGCCTCTAATCGGATAAAATACGAAGGGATCATATAAGCAGGAAGGTCAACAGATAGGAGATTTCTTAGTTCTCCAGCACCTTTTTTCTCATCTGCTACATAATAAGCACAGAGACTCCGCTGCCCAGCCTCATCTTCATATAATTGAACATGAACTTTCTTCATAAATGGAATCTTTAAAAGCTTAGCCTCAATTTCTCCTATTTCAATTCGATATCCTCGAATCTTAACCTGCTGATCGATCCGGCCTAAATATTCCAAGTTGCCATCAGGCAATAGTCTTGCAAGATCGCCTGTTTTATACATTTTTTCCCCTGGAAAAAAGGGATTATCAATAAATTTTTCAGCCGTCAACTCGGGTCTATTTATGTATCCTCTTGCTAAACCACTTCCGGCCACGTATAGTTCACCTTGAATGCCAATTGGCTGCAGCTGATGATTTTGATTCAATATGTACGTTTGTAATGTTGGCAAAGGCCTTCCTATATTACTCTTTCCTTTGCTAATCTCTCTTTCGGTAATTTCTTTATAGGTTACATGTACGGTGGTCTCTGTAATACCATACATATTAATCAATTGAACTACTGGAAACTTCTTCCGCCAATCTTTTAGCTGGGCTGGGTTTAGCGCCTCACCGCCAAAGATAACTTTACGTAAACTCAATTTATTGGAATCATCTTTTAATTCCTCGGTCATCAACTGGTAAAAATAAGTTGGTGTCTGATTTAAAATCGTCACCTTTTGTTTAATTAGCAGTGTTCTAAAGTGAACTGGATCTTTGGCGACCATTGAAGGTACAATTACTAACTTACCTCCATATAACAGCGCACCATACATCTCCCAAACTGAAAAATCAAAGCAGAAGGAATGAAAGAGTGTCCAGACATCCTTAGAATCAAAATCAAATCTATTTTTTTCATTAAATAATAGCCGGACAACATTTTTATGTTCGATTAAAGTTCCCTTTGGTTTACCAGTCGTTCCCGAAGTATAAATAATATAGGCTAAAGAGGCAGGATCCAATGGTAAGTGAGGGTTGGAGACATCTTCACTATAATAAGAACTGTCATCAATAAATAAGTTAACTGTATTCTGATTTACAAGCTTTTCATGGGCTTCCGCCAGCAAAACAAACCCTGCTCCAGAATCCTCCATCATATACTGGATACGTTCAATTGGATATGAGGGGTCGATTGGCACATACGCTCCACCAGCCTTTAATATTGCCAGAATGCCAACAACTGTATCGACTGAACGTTCTGCCAGGATACACACTAAATCCTCGGTCTTCAATCCCCTTTCTAGAAGGGTCCATGCCAGTTGATTAGCCCTGCTGTTTAATTCTCGATATGACACTTCTTCGTCTTCACATACCACCGCAATCTCATTAGGCGTCTTAAGGACTTGTTCTTCAAATAATCCACAAATGGTTTTTCCATCTGGGTAGGGGCATTCTTTATCATTAAATTCATAAATAAATTTATGTTTTTCTTCTTCTGTTAATAGTTCAATATCTCTTAAAGCTCTTTCCTTTTCATCTAAACCTAGCGTTAGAATTCTTTGGAATCGATCCCATAGTTCTATTAAATAATCTTTCGTATACAAATTTGGATTATAGGTTACATCTAAGGTAATCCTTTGAAGTTTCATATTAAAAGTAAACTTCAAATTTGCTGCTGGGTATTCTTTAGAAAGAATC
>NZ_JAZVJO010000477.1:0-3807 GCF_059453735.1 Peribacillus sp.
ATTTAAATAATTGTGCTGCTTTAACTGCTTTTTTCCAACCGCCGTATAATTCTTCACGATTTTCTTCATCCATGCTTGGTACGAATTCCTTCTCAAGTTTCCATTGTGCAGCAATTTCGGTGGAATCCTTCCAATAGCCTGTCGCCAATCCTGCTAAATAGGCCGCTCCTAGTGCCGTCGTTTCATTAATGGCAGGGCGTTCTACTTCTACAGACAGCATATCACTTTGGAATTGCATTAAGAAATTATTCTTAACTACTCCGCCGTCTACACGAAGTTTTTTCAAATGAATTCCTGAGTCGGCTTCCATGACATCAAGCACATCCCGGGCTTGATAGGCCAGCGATTCAAGGGTTGCTCTGATAAAATGTTCTTTAGATGTCCCTCTTGTTAGACCAAACACTGAACCTCTGACCTCACTGTCCCAATACGGAGTTCCTAAACCAACAAAAGCTGGTACTACATAAACACCATCAGAAGAGGTAACTTTATAGCAATAGTCTTCACTATCACTGGTATCTTTCAGCATACGCATCCCGTCTCTCAGCCATTGTACCGCCGAGCCGGCAACAAACACACTTCCCTCCAAAGCATAAGTTACTTTCCCATCTATTCCCCAGGCAATCGTGGTGAGCAGTCCATGTTTTGACTCAACCGCTTTATCGCCTGTATTCATCAGCATGAAGCAGCCTGTTCCGTACGTATTTTTTCCCATTCCTGACTCAAAACAAGCTTGTCCAAACAAGGCTGCTTGCTGATCACCGGCAGCACCTGCAATGGGAATTTGCTGTCCAAAGAAATGCGTTTCATCTGTACAGCCGTAAATCTCAGAAGATGACTTGACTTCAGGAAGCATGGATTTAGGAATATCGAGAATCTTAAGCAATTCCTCATCCCACTGAAGATCATGGATATTAAACATCAATGTCCTTGAAGCATTCGAATAATCAGTCACATGAGTCTTACCAGCGGAAAGTCTCCAAATCAACCATGTATCGATTGTTCCAAACAATAACTCACCATTTTCAGCCTGTTCTCTAGCTCCTTCGACATGATCCAGTATCCATTTCACCTTGGTCCCTGAAAAATATGAATCTAGCCGCAGACCCGTTTTCTTTCTAAATGTTTCTTCATAACCTGCTTCTTTTAGGTCTGAACAAATACTCGCTGTTTGACGTGATTGCCAAACAATAGCACGATAGATCGGCTTTCCTGTTTTTTTATTCCAGACGACTGTTGTTTCTCTTTGATTCGTAATCCCAATACTATCGATTTGCATCGGTTTTATATCACTATCGGACAAACATGTTGCAATAACGGCTAAAACGGACCCCCAAATTTCGTTAGCGTCATGCTCCACCCAACCCGGCTCAGGAAAATATTGTTTAAACTCTTGTTGTGATACATGAACCATTTCCCCTGCTTTATTGAATAAAATGGCTCTTGTGCTTGTCGTACCTTGATCAATTGAAAGTATATATTTCTCCACTTCATTACAACCCCTTACACAATTTCTTCCTGTATGATTGTAGAAGATTTCTTTTGTTTAAGCAAAGAATATGTTTTTAATATAATAAAAACCGGACGAATAGGCTCGTCCGGTTTCTACTATTATGCTTCTTTTTTTCTAGGGGCAGCTTTTTTACGTGTGCCGGGTTTTTTTGTTTGTTTACCCGCTGGTTTTGTCCGATCAATTGACGCTTGTAAGGCAGCCATCAAATCTGTCACATTTGAAGCAGCTTGCTTCGGCTGCTTAGCACTGACCACTTTTTCCCCAGTCTTTTTCGATTCAATCAGCTCCATTAATGCTGTCCGGTATTCATCATGATATTTATCTGGAACAAAGTCTGTCGTTAATTGATCAATCAGCATGATCGCCGTATCAAGTTCCTTCTTTACGACATTTTCACTTGATGGGATATTTGGCACATCTTCCGTTTGTCGTACTTCATCCGGATAATGAATGGTTTCCATCAAAAGGGTCTGATCAAGTACGCGAATCACAGCTAAACTTTCCTTCGAGCGTATCATAATCTTCGCCAATCCAACTTTCCCTGAAGTCTCCAAAGCTTGTCGCAATAACGAATAAGCCTTACTCCCCCCTTCATTAGGAGACATATAGTAGCTTCTGTTGAAATAGATTGGATCAATTTCTGTAATCTTAACAAAATCGATAATTTCAACCGCTTTATCTTCATTTTCCTTTTTGAGTTGAGCTAACTCCTCATCTTCAAGAACAACAAACTTCCCTTTCGTATATTCATATGCTCTGACGATATCGTCTTTGCCCACTTCCATCTTACAAACGGGGCAGACTTTTTCATATTTTATTGGTGAATGACATTCCTTATGCAATGTTCGTAAGGAAATATCTTTATCTTCAGTAGCTGCATGGAGTTTAATAGGAATATTAACTAATCCAAAGCTAATGCTCCCCTTCCAAATTGTATGCATCGTGTCACCCTCTTCAAAGATTTATTGGTTATCTCCATTTTCTCCAAATGAAATGGAATTTATTCTTTATCTCTTGGATTAATTTTTTCGTGATGTGGAAACACTGAAGATAAAGGGAGGAATCCATATTGAAACCAATGCTGCCTACCTATCGAGATGAAGCTCCCAAGGGGAAAGACTGGCTTTTTGAACCGAAATATGACGGTTTTCGCGCGATATTAACACTATCAAACCATCATATTTCTTTAATAAGCAGAAATGGAAAAGAATTATTACCACAATTCCCTGAAATTGAAGCGTTTATCAACTCCATCATTCCTACTATAGAAAAAGAGCTGCCGCTCGTGCTCGATGGGGAATTAGTCTGGCTGGAAAACCCTTATAAATCTAATTTCATGCATATGCAGTGGCGGGGACGATTGCGGAATGTTGAATTAATTACAAAGGCAGCGACTCTGTCTCCTTGTACCCTGCTTTCCTTTGATTTGTTACAGCTAAAAGGCAAAAGCATCATCGATTTACCTTATGTAAAACGAAAAAGCCTTCTTTTCGATTTTGGTCAAAAACTTAAGCTGCCATTATTGCCTGAGCCTATGCATGATGCAAGAATACAGCTTATCCCAAACAGCAAAACGTTCGACTTCATAAAAGAACAGGTCCTGCTTTACGATGGAGAGGGAATGGTAGCGAAGAACGCTCAAAGTTCTTGGCAAGAAGGAAAGCGCACCGAAACCTGGTATAAATTAAAAAACTGGCGCACCGTAACCTGTTTTATCACCGCCCTTGATAAAGAAAATGAATATTTGACGTGCGGCGTCTATAAAGATGATCAAATCGTTAACATCGGACAAGTAAAAAACGGCATCCAACCTACAGAAAAAGAAATCGTTCGAACCCTTGTTAAAAGCAATGCTCATTCAGAAGACGACCGCTATTACTTCATGAATCCTTCTCTTTGTATCTCTGTTCATTTTTTGCATGCCTACGATCAAGATCATCTACGAGAGCCACGATTTGACCGTTTCGTTCTTGATCAAGTTCCCCAGAATTGTACATGGGAAGCATTCATAGCGGCTCAATATACGTTTCCTGAAAACGTAACGGTTACCTCTCCGGATAAACCAATTTGGGAGTTACCTGCACAAACAATGACCAAAGTTGACTATTTACAATACCTGAGGATTATCTCCAGCTGGTTTCTCCCGTTTCTTCAGAATCGTTCGCTTACCTCGATCCGTTATCCGCATGGAGTACTAGGCGGTGAACGATTTTTTCAAAAAAACGTGCCCGAATATGCACCTGACTTTGTAAAGACCGTACTAGAGTCTGATCACGAAGCTATTCTTTGTAATG
>NZ_JAZVJO010000478.1:0-2267 GCF_059453735.1 Peribacillus sp.
AAACTGCGCCAACGAGCCCTTACGGAGAAACGAAGTTGGCAATGGAAAAAATGATGAAATGGGCAGAAAAAGCCAATGGCACCAACTATGTAGCTCTGCGTTATTTTAACGTAGCGGGTGCACGATCTACCGGTGAAATTGGTGAAGATCATGATCCAGAGAGTCATCTAATTCCTTTAGTTTTACAGACTGCTCAGGGCAAACGGGAAAAAATCATCATTTTTGGTGATGATTACGATACACCAGATGGTACATGTATTAGGGATTATGTTCATGTTGAGGACTTGATTGATGCGCATATTCTATCGCTGCGTTATTTACAAAATGGCGGGGAAAGCAACATCATTAACCTTGGCAGCAGCCAAGGGTTTTCCGTTAAAGAAATTATCGAGTCAGCTGAACAGGTTACTGGTTTACCAATTAAAGTAGAAATAGGCTCACGCCGTGCTGGTGATCCAAGTACATTAATTGCGTCTTCAGAACGAGCAAGGGATATTCTAGGCTGGAGCCCTAAAAAGCCTTCTATCCAGGAAATCATTCAAGATGCCTGGAACTGGCATCAGCATCATTATGATGGGTATGAAAGCTGAGGTGCAGAAAATGATAGGGATACATTTGGTACAACTGCTGTTAAATAAAGCAATTAAGATTCAACTGATGAACGCAGATGATGAAATATATGTGCGAAATCAGATGATGGGGCTGCTGCGAATTAAGCAGATGGAACCTTCTATTAAGGTGGATAGTGAAGAGGATCTTCCAGATCTTCTTGAAAAACTGGTTGATTATGCATGTGTAGAGGGGATCATTGAGAATTACGTTGATGAACGGGAAATTTTCGCAAGCCAACTAATGAATACAATGTTACCGCTGCCGTCACAAGTCAATGAAATCTTCTACCAAAAATATCGTGAAAGTCCAAAGCAGGCTACGGATTATTTTTATCATTTCAGCCAAAGCAGTAATTATATTCAAACAAAACGAATCGCCAAGAACATTCAATATCAGGTACCAACTGAATATGGTGAAATGGATATTACAATTAATCTCTCTAAGCCTGAAAAAGATCCGCGTCAAATCGCGCTGGAAAGAAAAAAAGGGAAATCAGAAACTACTTATCCAACCTGTTTATTATGTGTCGAAAATGAGGGGTATCCAGGAAGAATAGGGCATCCTGCGCGGTCCAATCATCGCTTGATTAAAGTAGATGTACCACATGAAACATGGTATCTGCAATATTCTCCATACGTTTACTATAATGAGCATTGTATATTATTATGTGAAGAGCATCGAGACATGAAAGTCAGCAGAGATACATTTGAACGGCTGCTAGCTTTTGTTGAACAATTCCCCCATTATTTCATCGGCTCAAATAGTGATATTCCAATTGTGGGCGGTTCCATTTTAACGCACGACCATTATCAGGGTGGTCGTTATGAGTTTGCCATGGCTAAAGCAGAAGAAGAGTTTTCTTTTACATGGTCTGCATTTCCGCATATGGAGTGTGCCCTATTAAGATGGCCGATGTCTGTTATTCGTTTAAGGAACAGTGAAAAAGATGAGCTCGTTCAAGCGGCAGAACTCATTTTGCAGGCATGGAAACAGTACAGTGATCCAGAGCTTGAAATTCATGCGGAGACTTTCGGGAACAGACATAACGCCATTACACCGATTGCGAGAAACCGAAATGGACAATTTGAACTGGACTTAGTGCTTCGAAATAATCGAACGAGTGAAGAACACCCCATGGGTATATTTCATCCTCATGCGGAAGTTCATCATATAAAAAAAGAAAATATCGGCTTGATTGAAGTGATGGGTCTTGCGGTATTACCTGCAAGACTGGATGAAGAACTTCGTGCTGTCGGGAATTATTTACTTGATGAAAATCAAGACATTGCAGACTATCATCGTGAATGGGCAGAGCAAGTAAAAGAAACTTATCGGAATCACATTTCACTAGAAACAGTTGATGAGATTATTAAAGAAGAAGTAGGTAAAAAGTTTCTGCAAACACTTGAAGATGCAGGTGTGTTTAAGCGCGATAGAGAGGGTCGTCAGGGGTTCCGTAAATTTATTCAACTTTTAACCAAGAACGAAGATAAGAAAGGATAACACATGGCGACAATTAAGGACATAGCAGAGAAGGCCGGAGTATCCATTGCAACGGTTTCCAGGGTGCTGAACTATGATACAACATTATCGGTTGGAGACGAAACGAAAAAAAAAATCTTCGAAACTGCCGAGGAATTAGACTATAAAAAGCG
>NZ_JAZVJO010000479.1:0-17751 GCF_059453735.1 Peribacillus sp.
CGGCCCAAAACCAAGTTTATTCGACCCTAACTCTCAATCATTCGACCCGACGCCCTAAAGATTCGACCCTACCAACAGACAAAATAAAAAAACAGTCTATCCTCCTAAGAGAATAGACTGTTTTAATCAATGTATTGATTAATGTACTAATGTGTAAAGAGCTTTGATATGAGCTAAATAACGTACATTACTTGCTTCCTTCATCAATGTTGCAGGAAGTCCTTTTAGTGATGTTCCGCTTGCACCAATTGATGCGACAGCATCTTTACGGCCAAGGCTCGCAAGTGTACCGGAGTTAATTGGGCTGAATGTCTCGAATGATTTGCCTTCAAGGTATGCGTAAAGGTTGTACCCTACGTTTTCTCCCATTTGCCAAGCGATTTGTGCAGTCGGCGGATATGGGCGACCGTCTGGGCCAAAGAATACAGCACTGTCTCCAGCAATGAAAACATCGTTGTGTGATGTTGATTGAAGGAATTCATTAACTGTTGCACGTCCACGGTTCACTTCAAGACCTGATTGTCCTACAAGTGGATTTCCTTGTACGCCGCCAGTCCATACGAATGTATTCGCAACGATTTTTTGACCGTCTTTAAGGTCGATCACATTTCCTTCAACGCCTGTTACAGGAAGACCTGTTAAGAATGTTACGCCGCGTTTTTCAAGACTAGTTGTTGCACGTTCAATTAAATGATCAGGAAGCATTGGCATAACCTTTGGACCTGCTTCAACAAGCATCAATTTAATTTCACTTGGATTAATTCCATGACGTTTAGCAAGTGCAGGCATTCTATCAGCGATTTCACCAACTAATTCGATTCCTGTTAGTCCGCCGCCGCCGATTAGGATAGCTGCATCAGCTGGATTTTTAGTTTTTGCATAAGCTGCAATACGTTCTTCAATATGTTGATTGATGAAGTTTGCATCTTTAGCAGATTTTAGAACTAAGCTGTTTTCTTCAAGACCAGGGATCCCGAAGTAAGCTGTTGTGCTGCCAAGAGCAACGACAAGAGCATCATATGTTAATGTAGATCCGTCATTAAGTTTTACTTCTTTAGTATCCGCTGAGAATGTTTCAACTTTAGCAATCTTAAGTTTAACATCTTTCCCGCGAAGAAGTTTTTCTAACGGCATAGCGATTGCTTGTTCAGCAATACTTCCTGCTGCTAAACGGTGTAATTCAGTAATAATTTGGTGTGTTGGGTATTGGTTTACAACTGTAACTTTTGCTTCATCAGCTGTTAAATATTTACGAACGGTTAAAGCTGCTAGCAATCCGCCATAACCTGCTCCTAAGATGACTATTTTCTTTGACATAGTGTATCCTCCGTCCTAACTGTAGAAATGTTATAGAACTTATTTTTTGTTATTATTTTCGGCATTAACTTGTAGGAAAGCATTCATGAAACGGAACATTTTTTGAGCTTGTGGATCTTTCATCATTTTCATTAGACCAAAAAGTCCGATTGATTCCGTACTATTTTCTGCGCGTTCTTTTGCTTCCAGTGTAGTTGCTGCAACATTTTTCAATGAACCTACAACAGGTCCTGCAATTTCAGTAATAGCTCCTACAGTATCGCTTTTAAGAACTTCATCAGTAGATATTGCTTGAACAAAGTCATAAGACTTCGTCATAACAGTTACCAATTCCGTTAATTTTGGAAGTTGTTCAACTAGAGCCGTCAAAGACTCCTGAACTTCTGGATTAAGTAGTTGATCTAAAATATCCAGTTTTTCTTGAGTTGAAGCCAATGCTGCTGCTTGTTCATTTGTTTGAGCGATTGATTCTGACATATCCCATTCTCCTTTGCAATAAGCATAATGCTTTAATTCGGGAATTAGTGTGTTCCCTATTTCACATAAAAACTCTCAAAGCTGCAAGAGCTTAAAAAAGAGCATTATCATGACTCCACAGACTAAAATGTATTACTACATATTTGGGATTCAAACATATCCCCAAACCTAAATTTAGTTAATAGATAGAAAGTTTCTGTTAGGAGCCCGAACGACATATTTTTAGATGACGGGTTCTGTCACTAGCAGCTTCCCCGAAAAAATAAGCTTGGTTTAAATAATACATATTATACTATTAAATATATCACAAAATTGTCATAAGTAGCTCGTCGTTTTTTAAAATCGCGTTTTTTACGGTGTATTTTTTCCTATTTCAACCATGTTAAACTATAAAACTAATTCATTAACATGATCATACACTATTATACTATATCGTGAAATCCTTCACAAACATTCATTTAACAACCCTTTTACTTTTATTTCTTGCAAAGAATTTTATTATCCTCAACTTTTTATTTGTAATCAATTTCCTGAAAAAAATAAAAAAAAGTGAGCGCTAAAGCCTAGCGCTCACCTCTTAACTATTTATACAGAAGGTAGTTTTTTCGGACATCCATAAAGTCTTTTAAACCATTTTTCCATTCTGCCTTCATTTGCTTTACTGTTTTTCCTTGTTCAATGCCTTGTCTGATTGAACCATTTCCAACCAGATTATCAAAAAATGATATTCCGTTTGAACCAGGTGTTCTAAAGGCAAAGTCATTTGGATACATATCATGGACGGTTTTCACAATATGGAGACCGGTTTCAAATGGTTTGTACTCATTACGATTCGTTACGTGAATTTGAATTCCATGAGAGAGAACATTTGCATGCTTAGAGAAGCTTGGTGTAAAAGAAGCTGATCTAAACAGAACACCCGAAAGATCTAGCTTATTTAAATTCTCTGCTAGTTCATCTCCATTAATAAATGGAGCACCGATTAATTCAAAGGGCTTTGCTGTTCCTCTGCCCTCCGATAAATTTGTTCCTTCAATTAATGCTGCACCTGGGTAAACAGATGCAGTTTCGAGTGTCGGCATGTTTGGAGATGGCAATACCCATTCAAGCGGCGTTTCATCATAATGCTGATATCGTTTCCAGCCTTCCATTTTTACCACTGTTAAATCAGCGCCAATGTTAAACTCTTTATTAAAGAGTATAGCAAGCTCCCCTACTGTCATCCCGTGGCGTACAGGAATAGGAAATTCTCCAACAAATGAAGAATACTTATCTTCAAGAACAGGGCCTTCCACTTCCTGGCCGCCAAGTGGATTAGGACGGTCAAGCACAATAATTTCTTTATTATTCTCTTTCGCTGCTTCCATAGCTAATGCCATTGTATAAATATACGTGTAGAAACGGCTTCCTACATCTTGAATATCAAATACGAGTACATCTACGTTTTCTAACATTTCTGGTGTCGGCTTTTTGGTTACTCCATAGAGGCTATAAACCGGCAGCCCCGTTTTAGGATCTGTATAAAAGTCGACGTATTGTCCAGCCTGTGCACTTCCTCTTACCCCATGTTCAGGTCCGTATAAGGCTGTAACATTGATATCCTTATGACCCGACATCAGATCCACAATACTTGTTAATTCCTGGTTTACACCAGTTGGATTTGTAATAATCCCCACACGTTTATTTTTCAACGTTTTTATTTTATCCTGTATTAGGACATCAACCCCTAAACGGAACTTGGGGTGTTTATCGTGTTTATTCTTATCGGCAGTTGCCGATGAATAGACGGTCATGATGAGCAGTAAAGTCATCATACCAGCGAGCCATTTTTTCATCCTTTTCCCCTCCATCTCTAATAGCTTAAACCATGTCCAAATCCATAGAGAACATCACCAACACTGTTATAGATCGTAATTGGTAGTTTTCCAGTTGGATTGTTTTGACCAAAAATAGTTGCAGCTGATGCTTCAAAACTAGCACGTCTAAAACCGTACTGAACCAAATATGCGTCTACATTTGGATAAGCCATTACATCATATGGATTTCTGATTCCAATACCAATCACAGGAATTTCGCCTGATGTAAGCTGATTAGCAAGCTTCATCTGGTCGCTATTTGGCGCCCGGCCGCTGACAGTTGAGGTCATTGTTCCTAAAATAATCGTTTTCGCATCTTGAATCTCAGCTAATTGTGCTTCAGAAAGTGGTTTTGTGGTGGAGATGACTTGAACATTTTGATGATATTTCTTAATCTCTGTTTCTAGCTCTGTAAGATACGTACTGCCGATTACAACGACCTTTTCTTTTTGAGTTGCTTTTAAAGGGAGTGCAGCTTCATTTTTCACTAATGTAATGGATTTTGCCGCTGCTTCTTTTTCTGTTTGTTTATGTGTTGCCGAGCCTACGACTAATTGGGCATTTTTCACTTTTTCAGCGACACTCTTCTCTTCTTCAACTTTAATAATTCCACGGTTTACTTTCAGTGTTAAAATTCTTTTTACCGACTGATTAATGCGCTTTTCTGAAATTTCACCCGTTTTCACTGCACTGTAGAGTCCCTCAGCAGCATCTTTTAATCCGACAGGCATTAACACAATGTCGGTTCCTGCTTTTACCGTACGTATCGCAGCATCGACTGGACCGAAATGGCTGCTGATTGCTTGCATGTTCATTGCATCTGTAATAATGACTCCTTGGTAACCCATTTCTTCTCTCATTAAGCCGGTTAAAACTTTTTCAGAAAGAGTCGCAGGAATTGAAATCTCCGTTCCATCTTGTTTAGAAATCGCTTTGGTATTATCAATTTTCGGGAACGTGACATGAGCAGTCATGATTGCATCAATGCCTGCATCCATAGCCTGCTGAAATGGATATAATTCAACTTTTTTAAGGCGTTCAAGATCATGTGGTACCTCAGGCAGTCCTAAGTGAGAATCTACTGCCGTATCTCCATGACCGGGAAAATGCTTAGCTGTGGCTGCAATACCCGTATCTTGAAGCCCTTTAATATAGGCTTTTCCCATATTGGCAACAAGTGCAGGATCTTCTCCAAAAGAACGTACCCCAATAACAGGATTGTCGGGATTATTGTTCACATCTAATGACGGTGCTAAATTCATATTAATACCCAGCGCATGTAATTCTTCACCTATTGCTGAAGACACCTTTCTTGTCAGTTCTTCAGACCTTGCAGCTCCAAGCGCCATATTGCCGGGCATATCGGTTCCTGATTGAAGTCGAGTAACGATACCCCCTTCTTGATCAATCGTCATTAACAGCCCATACTTTTCAGCTGCTGCTTGATAATCATGGACAAGCTTAGTCGTCTGCTCAGTTGTCTCGACATTTTCTCTGAATAAAATAACTCCCCCAAGATGATAATCTTTAACAAGCTGTTTGATTTCTGGCAGCATTTGAGTCACATTCTGGCCGTTCCAAGTTCGGAAGTCAGGCATAAGCATCTGCCCGATTTTTTCTTTCACTGTCATTTTTTCTACAGCGTTTTCAATAATGTTGTATTTCCCCTTTTTATCCTTAGTTCGCGTGATAACAGCACCTTTTTTTGAATTTCGGATCGTAATTTTATCGCTTAAGACGCCATTCTTAACCGTAATAATGGTTTTTCCACTGCGCCCAGACAGGGTCACTTTTCCTGCCTTCGATACAGAAGCAACACGCTGGTTAGATGATCTCCAATCCAATTTTTTTACTGCCTTCTCGAAATGGCCATCCTTATAGATACGAAGTGCATTGAGTTCAATTTTGTTATCCTTAAATTGCCCCTTTATCTGCGGAACATTTAAATCAATGATGAGTTTCTCTGAGTTATGTTTGAACGGAGCAGCTTCAGCACTCTCTCCTAAAAAGCCAAAAACCTGTGTGACGACCAGCCCGAATACTGCAATGGAAATAAGAAATACCTTCATGTATTTTTTCATAATTTCCTCCCCTTGATTTAGTAGTTTCTAAGCTTCCATTCCGAAGCTTCAAAGGAAAGCTTCTTCTGAGACTGAATTTTCGCGTCTTTGATATACCAGCCTCGTCCATTTACCGAGGTATCTGTATGATAAATAAACCGAATTTTCACAGCTTCTTTCGGAATCTCAACTCGTTGTTTTTCCCAGCCATTACTGGTTCCTTCAAACTTTACGAGTTCAACCCATTCCTCATTCACCATCACCTCAACCGCTCCATAATCAGCATTTTGCTCAAGACTATGCCATTGAGTGAAGGTTAAGTCGGTTTTGTTTTTCAGATCGAGCTTTGCTTCCAACTTTCTTGAAAGCATGTCGCCATAACCCGAGAACCAAGCTGACTCTTTCCCTGGAATCGAAACCGGAATAGCATCTGCCGTCTGACGAGCAAACATTCTTCTAATCCCATTCGTCGATACGGTCGTTCTAGAAGGATGAACACGGTTGGTTAAAAGAATGGCAATCGTTTTATGCTTTGGACTTATAACAATTGAGGTTCCCGTATAGCCAGTATGACCAAAAGAGGTACTGTCAGATAATGCATCCATGTACCAGCCTTGCCCTAATTCCCAGCCAAGTCCGTGGTCATTTCCAGGAAAGGCCTGATTCTGATTCTCGAGAAGAAGCTGTACTGTACTCGCCTTTAAAATTCTTTTCCCGCCATAGCTCCCATTATTCAGGAAAGTTTGAGCTAATGTAGCAAGGTCTTGTGCCGTTGTAAATACACCCGCATGGCCTGCTACACCATCTAGTGACCAGGCATTTTCATCGTGAACCTCTCCCCAGACCAGCCCTCTATTCGGTACAGTTTGAACTTCTGTAGCTGCGATGCGCATTTTTATTGATTCAGGCGGATTATACATCGTATCCCGCATTTTTAATGGTTTCGTTATATTTTTTCTAACGAACTCATCCTGTCGAATTCCAGAAACACGTTCTATGATCGCCCCGAGTGTAATCATATTTAAATCACTGTATGTATATGTAGAACCGGGCGGCATAGCAAGAGGCTGTTTAAAGACAAAATTAAGCCTTTCTTCTCTAGAACTCCCCTGACTGTATAAAGGAACCCAAGCAACGAAGCCAGAAGTGTGTGTAAGCAGCTGCCTAACCGTCACTTGTTCCTTTCCGTTCTGAGCAAACTCTGGGATATACTTCATGACAGGATCTTCAAGACCTACCAACCCTTTTTCGTAAAGAACCATAATGGCTGTAGACGTAAAAATTTTACTAATGGACGCTGCATCAAATATCGTATTTTCTTGCATTGGGATTGGCTTATCCATCTCCGTATAGAATTCATCAGCATATTTAGCTGAATACCCATACGCTTCATTTTTAACAATCTTTCCGCCTCTTGCTACAAATGCAACGGCACCCGGCATAACCTTTTCAGAAATTGCTTGGTTAATCAGGCCATCCATTTCTTGCAAGGGGGCATCAATCATTCCTGCTTCACGTGGTGAACTCGGATGGAGAATGCCTAATGATGGAATCACCGGAGAATCCCAAGTGAAAATCGGATGAAATGGATGACCAGCCGTGAATTTCTTTTCTGCTTTCTCAATAGAAGGGACCCTCCTTGGCTGCTCATCATAGGCTGCTGCAACTGTGCTTGTCCAAAATACGGAGCATACGGAAGAAATCATAAGCAGTTTCTTTTTCATAAATCCTCCTTTAACCTTATTGTTTACAAATTTACCCCAATCTAATAAAAAATGGATAACGATTACTTTTAGACTATCTTACTGTTGATAAATTCGTCTATAAAGCGTAAGTACTATCACGTCAGTATTCTGGATTGTTTGAATGTCATATGAAGGATGTCTTTTGACTTATTTTTTGAATAGTCAGTATATTTTGTTTGATAAGGACCATTTTTACAAAAATACTCATCAAGCTATCTACTATATCTATAACGCTTTCTCCCTTCCTCTTTCTCTGTTACAATCAATGTCTGCCTATCCTCATTAGAAAAGGGGGAATATTTTGATAGTCTTAGATCGTATCAGCAAGAGCTATATGATGAAAAATGGCCCATATGAAGCGGTACATTCTGTTTCTCTTCAGGTTTCTCAAGGTGAAATTCACGGAATAATTGGAACAAGCGGTGCTGGGAAGTCTACATTGCTCCGCATGATTAATTTACTTGAGTCACCTTCCACCGGCCATGTCCGAGTTAATGACCTAGAATTAACTCAATTAACCAGTAAAAATCTCCGCAAAGCACGAAGATCGATTGGGATGGTTTTTCAAGCGTTTAATCTAGTGAGTAACCGCAGTGTAAAAGGAAATGTCATGATTCCCTTAGAGCTTGCTGGTTTTTCTAAACAAGCACGACTGGAGCGGGCAGCAGAGTGTTTACGCATTGTGGGGCTTGAGCGGCTGGCAGGGCAATATCCGGCCAGCTTGAGTGGTGGACAAAAGCAGCGTGTAGCCATCGCTAGGGCACTTGCGACCAATCCAACTGTGTTGTTATGTGATGAACCAACATCTTCACTTGATCCGCAGACGACTGAAGAGATATTAAAGGTATTACAAGAAATTAACAGGAATTTCGGCGTTACAATTGTGATCGTTACCCACGAAATGGACGTCATTAAAAGCATTTGCAACAAAGTTTCTCTTATGGAAGCTGGGGAAATAGTCGAAACAATTTCGTTCGAACCCAAAGGATTTATTGCCACAAAAAATGATTTTCAATCACTGCGTAGGCAACTTTTAAGCGAGGGTGATGGAGATGTTTGACCATATTATGCTATACCAGGCTGAAATTTGGCAGGCAATCGGTGAAACCTTTCTTATGGTAGGAATCTCGATTGCAGCGGCTGTCTTGGTCGGTCTTCCACTCGGAACCTTGTTATTTTTATGCAGGAAAGGCCAGCTGCTTGAAAATCGAATAGTCTTTTCCATACTTAATGTATTCGTTAACGTTGTCCGCTCATTTCCATTCTTATTACTGGTTGTATTTTTAATTCCCCTTACCCGTTTCATCGTTGGAACGGCCATCGGGACCTTAGCTGCTTCTGTCCCTCTGGCCATTATGGCTGTCGCCTATTATTCACGTCTAGTTGAACAATCTCTTCTTGAAGTGCCAAGAGGAATTATCGAAGCTGGAACGGCGATGGGGGCTTCTACCCTAGAAATTATTTATAAATTTCTTTATGTAGATGCACGTTCAGGTTTACTTCTCGGATTAACAACCTCTACAATCAGCTTTATTTCCTATTCTACTGTAGTAGGAATTGTCGGAGGCGGGGGGATCGGTGATTTCGCCATTCGCTATGGTTACCAGCGATTTGAAACCGATCTCATGGTATTCACCATTATCATCATGCTCATCTTTGTTCAGACGATTCAATTTGTCGGAAGTACAACAGCAAGACTCATAGATAAACGCTAGGAATATAAACGGAGGTACACGACCAATGAAAAAAATAACCGCACTACTTCTATCTCTATCTCTTATCCTCATTATTACAGGCTGTGGTCAAGATGAAAAACAACCAGCATCCCAAACGGAGAAAAAAGATGTTACTCTTAAGGTGGCTACACTCATTCCACCAATGACGGATATCTTAGACATTGTTAAACCTTTACTTAAAGAAGACGGCATCAATCTGGATATTGTCGTTTTAGGAGATAACGTTCAACCAAATACTGCACTTGCTAATAACGAAGTAGATGCAAATTTCTTTCAGCATGTCCCTTACATGAATCAGTATAATGACAGCAATGATACTGAATTAACTCTCGTTCAACCTATCTATCATGCAATTTATGGAGCTTATTCAAAACGCTATAAAGATATTGCTGATTTGCCGGATGGAGCCACCATTGCCATCGCTAACGATGCGTCTAACATCGGCCGCTCCCTATTAATGATTGAAAAAGCCGGCTTGATAAAACTTAAAGAAGGCGCAGGCATCGAGGCCACACAAGCGGATATTATTGAAAATAAACATGACTATCAGTTTAAAGAAGTCGATTTATTAATGCTTGCCCGCACACTTGATGATGTAGATTTAGTCGCGATGACACCAGCCTATGCCAAACCAATTGGATTAACGCCTAAGAAAGATGCATTAATTACAGAAACCGTAGATTCCGAATTTGCGATTTCACTCGTGGCGCGTAGTAACAATGCTAACGCTGAAGAAATTAAAAAGCTGGCAGAACGCATGACTGGTCCTGAAGTGAAGAAATTCCTTGAAGAAGAATATGATGAGATTGCTCTGCCCGCTTTATAATTTTTACCTTTAAGCTCACATTGAATAAGGAATGCGGACACGTAAGATTACTTGAAAGCTATCGAGGACCTCTCGATAGCTTTATTCTGTTGAGTCTCACTTATTGTTTGTCTTTCACCTTGATATGCATTTTTTCTCCATTCACCTCGATTTGCCAAGATCCAGCTCGGTTGAAAGATAGTTTCCCAGTATATGTAGTGGCACCCATATAGTCTGTTTTGTTACTAAAGGTAACCGTTTCAGCCTTTTTGAATCCAATAGACGGTTTGATTTTCACTGATAACGTATCAGGCAGCTCTTCCCCTTTATATTCAATGATTACATCCTCAACTGTTCCTGTATAAAAATCTTCTCCCGAATGTCTAATAATTAAAGGACCGCTTTGTGGGTAGGCTTCTTTAACTTGCACAGTAAATTTAGCAAAGTCCTTATCATCTACTATAAATGTCAGCAGCCATTCACCCGGATAAGGGAGAGCATTAAAGGATGTTAAGGTATGTGCATCCTCTGAATCCAAAGGTAAAGTTACCTTTACATCAGCTACTTCGACTTCATTTTCCCCTTGCGTCGCTGTAATTTTCACTTGTTTTCCCGGCAAATCCTCCCCCCAAAGGAAAATAAACTGTTTAGAAATATTCGCTTTATCTTCAGCCACCCATTCTCTTATAATCATAAATCCAGCCTTACCCGGAATTCCATAGAGTCCATCTTTTGTTATGATTTCTCCATCTTTACCTATACGGTCAAATACTTTCCCATGTACTGGTTCTGTATAACTTGCCGTCCTTTCCTGTTCTGCTTTTTGCATGGATAGAAAAACAAGAAAGGTTCCTAGGCTAAGTGTACAGATCAATACAAGAACGGCGATTCGCTTAGTAAGACGACTTTCACGCTTAAAATGAGGCACTTGGTGCATTTGTAAACGCGAAGCGATTTTCCGGTGTTGTTCAATTGTTAGTTGATAGTGAGGCAGTTCTTTGACCTCCTTCAACCATTTTTCACTTTCATTCTTCTTCAATTACATCACCTCCGAGCTTTTTCTTTAATTTTTGAATGGCGCGAAAAAAGGTTACATTTACTTTATTCGTGCTCCAGCCTAAGACCATCGCACTTTCTACTGATGATAAGTCTGCTATTCCCCGCAGCAACACTACTTCACGATAGGAGGCAGGCAGTAAGTGAATTGCCTGATAAAGCTTGTTGAAACTCTCTTTGCGAATCAACAGATCTTCTATTAGCGGGGCTGGTTCTTGCGGGGAAAGATGAAGCTTAAGCAGAATCCGCTCCAGTACATTTTTTTCCTTAATGAATCGATTGCTGTGTTGCGGGCAATTCGCAGCAACCATGTCTTTGGACTAGCTTCCCCCTTGTACTGATCCAATGAATTCAAAGCGCGGATAAATGTATCTTGAACCAAATCCTCAACGTCTCGGTGACCCATATAATAGATGAGAAAATTGGTAACAGCTTTCTCGTATTGAAGAAACCAGCTTTCTATCATGCACTCAAATTCTTCCATCTTTTCTACATCCCTCCTTTCCTATATAGACGTTTTTATGTACCAAAAATTACACAATGTCCTAAAAAAATATGGAGAAGCACAGTTGCCTGGTTTGGGGGTTATTGAAAATTCCTATTCAAATGGCCTCTTTAGTTGAAATTACAGAAACTTTTAAAGATAAGATACACATTTTCTAAAACAAGCAGACTGATGAGTTGATAGGGAATCTTCTTGTTAAACGGAACTATATTTGCGGAAGATAATAGATATTTTGTGCACTTGAGACTACTTATTGAGGGGAAGCGCATTTTCAGGAGTAACCTCACAAAAACAGGCTGTCGATTTCTCGACAGCCTGTTGCTTAGTTCGTTGATTTTAGTGAGATCAATTTGTATGTAATCGTGGTTGCTTCATTCTGCCATTCCACTTTTTGAATGACCGCAGTCCCGCTTGATTCACTTTCGATTGTCTTACGGATATCGAGTGGAATATCGATCGGGTATAATCGGTACCCTTCCTTTTTTAACCGGAAGATATTCTCTTCCTCGCGTTCTTCCCGTCCTTTAGTAACGATCATCGTATTTAATTCCATAGGCATGCCCATACTATGCCCTCCTCATTCGTATTACCTATATCTTAACATCTTTATACCTGTGTTTTCATCCACTGAGTTAAATCCCTGACAACTTTTCGGTTTACAGCAGGGGGAAAGTAGTGAGTAAACTGTGGGAAGTACCAGGTCTCCACTTGCTTATGCTTTTCGTTCAATTGTTTTTCCAGCCGATATGCATGATCAATCGAGACATTTCCATCTCTTTCTCCATGAATGATTAGGACGGGTACATCTAAAGAGTCGAGTGAAAACAAGGGGGTCCGATAAACGAATGCATCGGGTACTTTATTCGGAGTTCCCCCAATGACACGCTTCATCATTCTGCGTAAATCTACCCGCTCCACATACGTTAAAAACATATCTGAGACACCCCCCCAAGTCACGATTGATGCGGCAGTTGGGCAATAGATGGCCGCCCATAGCGCCATGATGCCTCCTCTTGAGAAACCAAAAATATGAATCGAATTTGAATTGACACGACGATGGTTTTCAAGCAATTTAAATCCTGCAATCGCATCATATCGATCTTCACCGCCGAAATCCTCGTCTCCCTCCCCGCCCTGATTCCCACGGTAAAATGGGGCGAATACAATAAAGCCCTCAGAGGCAAATTGGGTAATTCGTGATGGTCTGACTTTGCCTACATTCTTAATTCCGCCGCGAAGATATAGAAAACCATCATAAACTTCCCCGTTTACCGGTTCTGCAAGTAATCCTTTCACCCTTAATCCCTGTGCAAGATACGTAACACTATAAAGATGAACGCCCGGATGCGGAGAAGGAAAGCGAATTTTTTCAACAATTGTACCATCTTCCATAAACATTACACTCCTTCGACACTTCCTAATGACCTTATTTTAATGCATCCTAACTTTTTTATCCTGATTCAATGCTTAGTCATAAAAAAAGGGCTATGGGCATTCACACATTTTCTATCTATTCATATTCTATTTCAAGATGATTTGCACACCATTTAACGAGGAGGAACATAGGTGAAAAAGTGGTATAAAGCAAGTATACTGCTGCTATTCGCAGTGGTTTTAGTATTCTCATTAGCAGCATGCGGCAAGGATGAACTTCAAAAAGTCCGGATTGCTGAAGTTACTCGTTCCGTCTTTTATGCACCACAATATGTTGCGATAGAGAAAGGGTTTTTTAAGGAAGAAGGTTTGGAAGTGGACTTAAAAACAACAGCTGGTGGTGATAAGACCATGACGGCACTATTATCTGACGGTGCCGATTTTGCGCTTGTCGGATCAGAAACTTCCATATATGTAACTGCCCAAGGAACCAAGGACCCTATTGTGAATTTTGCTCAATTGACACAGACCGACGGAACCTTCTTAGTCGGCCGGGATAAAATAGAAAACTTTTCATGGGATATGTTAAAAGGCTCAACATTCCTTGGACAGCGTAAAGGCGGAATGCCGCAAATGGCAGGAGAATTTGTCTTAAAGAAACATGGAATTGACCCGCAAAGCGATTTAACACTCATTCAAAATATCGACTTTGCTAATATCGCGACTGCCTTCGCATCTGGAACCGGTGACTATGTGCAGTTATTTGAACCTACTGCTAGTATCTTTGAAAAAGAAGGAAAAGGTCATATTGTCGCATCTTTTGGTACCGAATCCGGCCATATCCCATATACCACTTATATGACGAAATCGAGTTATCTAAAAGAAAATGATGAGACTGTTTTAAAATTCACTCGAGCGCTGAAAAAGGCTCAAGATTGGGTTCAAAAACAGGATGCTTCAAAGATCGCTGAAACGATTCAGCCTTATTTCGAAGATGCAGATCCTGAAGTAATGGAAATGTCCATTCAACGGTATAAGGAGCAAGGATCATATGCTACCGATCCAATTCTCGATGAAGAAGAGTGGAATAACCTTCAGGACATCATGGATGAAGCGGGGGAACTTCCATCCCGAATGGATTATACGAAACTGGTGAACGTCAAATATGCCGAAAAGGTCTCTCAATAGAAAGGAGAGGCAACAATGAGTTTTTTAACGATTGATCATGTAAGTCATAGCTACTTTTCAAAAGAACATGCAACATCAGCACTATCAAACGTAAATCTTACGATGGAGGAAGGGGAGTTTATCTCATTCCTCGGTCCCAGCGGATGTGGTAAAACAACGCTGCTTTCTATTATTGCTGGTCTATTTCCCCCTACGGTCGGGAATGTACTAATTGAGGGACAATCCAATCACAATCGTTCTATTGGCTATATGCTGCAGCAGGATTATCTTTTTCCTTGGAAAACAATCAGCGAAAATATCACTCTTGGTTTAAAGCTATTAAAGCATGAGAGTGAGGACGCAAAGATAAAAGCACTCGAATTACTCGAAAGCGTTGGATTAACCGGGGTAGAAAATCAATACCCCCGTCAACTTTCAGGCGGTATGCGTCAACGGGCTGCTCTAGCGCGGACTCTTGCGGTTGATCCAAAAATTCTTTTACTTGATGAGCCTTTTTCTGCACTCGACTACCAGACGAAACTCCGTCTTGAAGATTTAGTATCAATTACCTTAAAATCATTTGGTAAAACGGCTGTTCTCGTTACCCATGATATTGGTGAATCCATTGCTATGAGCGATAAAATCTATTTATTTGCCTCTAACCCAGGCAGAATCCATACAACATTTGAAGTTCCTGAAGAACTTCGATCGCTTACACCTTTTGAAGTTCGAAACCATCATGCTTATAATGCTTTATTCCAAACTATTTGGAAGGAGCTCGAAAATCTTGAAGACAACATCTGATATACACGATCTGCATAATCAATATAAAGCTGATTTAAAGAGTGAGAAAAGACGTGTTCGAATATACCAGCTGTTGATCTTCATCATTTTTTTCGGCGGTTGGGAGATTGCGTCTCGATTAGAATGGGTTGATCCGCTCATATTCAGCTCACCTTCTAAAATCTGGAGTCTGTTCACAGTTAAATTTTTCGATGGCACTCTACTCAATCATGTGAGTATCACCTTATTTGAAACAGTCCTAGGGTTCATTTTAGGTACCCTGCTTGGTACCTTACTAGCCGCCATCCTTTGGTGGTCACCTTTTCTCTCAAAGGTGCTTGACCCCTATTTAGTCATTTTAAATGCCATGCCTAAAGTGGCACTTGGCCCTATTTTAATTGTAGCTCTCGGCCCTGGTTTCACCTCTATTATTTCAATGGGGGCTATTATTTCAGTCATTATTACCACCATTGTTGTGTATACGTCATTTAGAGAAGTGGATCCAAACTACTTAAAGGTCCTTCAAACATTCGGTGCTACTCGTTTCCAATCCTTTAAGGAGGCCATCCTTCCAGCCTCCTTTCCAACCATTATTTCTACCTTAAAGGTGAATGTGGGGCTTTCTTGGGTTGGTGTCATTGTTGGTGAATTCCTCGTATCCTCAAGAGGACTTGGGTATCTTATTATCTATGGCTTCCAAGTGTTTAACTTCACGCTTGTCCTTTTGGCACTGATGATTATTGCTGTTTGTGCAACCATCATGTATCAGCTGGTTGCTTGGCTTGAGCGTAAACTAATAAAACATGGGTAAAAAAGACCATCGTGCTTTTAAAGCTCCACGATGGTTCTCTTTTTTTTAAGTTGAGTAAAACTAAGTGCGATAATCTCATCCTTCATAATAAAACTGTAACGGGGATCAGTCTTAATGTCTGCAGGCAATTTCTCAATCAAAACAGGTCCTGCTGTTTCTAAATAATCACTCTTTGGTTCGAGCTTCCCTAATTCGGCATAATAAATCGACTTCACAAAGGGTGTAGTTGGATCGTTAACGCGGTATTGACCAAGCAGCAGTATTTCGTTGACAATACCGCCAATTTCTTCATACACTTCCCGGATAACCGCATCCTCAATCGATTCTCCCGCTTCTCTTTTCCCCCCTGGGAATTCCAGCCCTCTTTTTTTATGCTGCGTTAATACCCATCGGTTGTTCAATCGGCTTAACACAAGGACATGCCAAGCCTCGCCAAACTCTTCACTTTCGGAAAAATCAACTTGATAACCGTTTGTATCTACAAAGCTATGCATGAACATTTACTCCTTAAAACGTAGTACCTCTAGTTTACTACGTTTTAGTAAGTACGACTGTTTAAGACTCATCGTTTATTGGATTTTCTTTCAGCACACCAGTACTTTCAATAAATTGCTTTGTTTCACTATCGCCAAGTTCATAAATTAGTTCGTACACCTTTTGCAAATTTTGATCGTAATGATCGTTAGGGCGATCATAATGATACTGAATATACGGTACATGCGCTCGATAAAAAGAATCCACATCCGCTTCGTGTTCCATATCAAAATATTCTCGAAGCCTTATTATATCCCCCTCTGACGCTTCTATTTTAAATGTCCATGGTGAAAACTCACCGTTACGTGATATCTGGTGGGAAGGTAAATCTATATAATATTCCTTACGATTTTCCGCCACAACATCAGCTCCTTTAATGGCTAGTGTTGTTATTTTGCCTCTCAGTACAAACCCTCATACACAAAAATTCCACTAGGACTTTCCAACGAGTTCCATTACTATTTGGCAAGTAAATGTAAAAATCAGATTAAAGTATCTTTCCAAGGGTAAAACATATAATATATCCATATAAGAAGTATTACTAAAGCCTAAGCTTTTACATATGATTAACACAAATAAGTCTTGAAAAGAGGTGACCTGCGATGAAATTAATTGAGGAGTTATATAATTTATACCGTAATAAACTTACCGGTGATGAAGAAGATATTGATATGCTTGCATTTGCCGTATTAGAACAGCTGAACCGCGAGGAAATCCTTGAATTATTACAAGAAATGGATGATCAAGAATTAAACAATTTATTAGGTATCTATATCATTGAGTCGCTAAAAGGAAAATTCACACAAGATAGTATGGATGAAGTCAAACCAACTTCCTTTCACCAGCGGAATATTCATTAATCCAGCAATAAGATACATATGAAACCTTTGAGCTCGTCTCTTTGGTTTTTTAACGTCAAAAAAAAACCAACTGAAAATGGTTTCAGTTGGTCTTACTTATTACTTACCTAGATACGCACGAAGCATCCAAGTGTGTTTATTTAGAGATTTTTTCATCCCCACTAACATATCTCCTGTTACTTCATCGCTATTTTCTTCTGCAATGGAAATAATTTCAGCGAATTCATCAGATAAAGTTTCGAAATCACCGATAATGTTCTTCACCATGGTCTCTGTTTTTTCACTGCCAGTAGCTTCTTTAATTGTGGTTAATTCCATATATTCTTTAATGGTAGCCACAGGTTTTGCACCTATTGCAAGAAGTCTTTCAGCCAGCTCATCCATATTTAAGGTCACTTCGTTATACAGTTCTTCTAACTTCACATGGAGAGAAAAGAAATGCGGACCAGTAACATTCCAATGATAGTTATGCAATTTGGTGTAAAGTACATTAAAGTTTGCAATTTCCTTATTGACTAATTCAACTAATTTGTCTGCCGATCCATCTTCACCTTTTTTATATTGTACTAAATTCCCACTCATAATATCGCCTCCATATAGTATTAATGTCTATACTATATGTTTCCCTTTTTTAGGACAGTTAAACCCTACAAAAAGTTGTCCCT
>NZ_JAZVJO010000480.1:0-2660 GCF_059453735.1 Peribacillus sp.
AATAATTGAGATAACTTCACTGAAATCCTTAGTCATATCACAATAGAAAAGACGGAGAATATATACACTTCTCCGCCTAACTTACGTCAATCAAATTTAATTCCTTTTAGTAAGTCTGCAAATGGATTATTAATCGGTTCAGCTTCTTTTTCTTGCTCTTTTAAGTACTTTTGCACAGTACGCTTATCTACTTTTCCACCAGTTTCTTTTTTACGTCTTGCTTCAAAAGCAGATAGTTTCTCTCGATAGCCACATTTACAAGTGAAGATTTGACCGTCGCCTTCACCACGAAGTTCCATTTTCTTTTTACATTGTGGACAGCGTGCGTTGGTTACGCGGGCAACATTCTTCCTATGTCCACATTCACGGTCTTGGCAGACTAGCATTTTTCCCTTTTTGTTGTTCACCTCAAGCATTGGTTTACCACAGTCAGGGCACGATTTTGTAGAAATGTTATCGTGTTTATACTTTTTATCGCTAGCTTTAATTTCTTTGACAATCTCTTTTGTATGATGCTTCATTTCATTAATAAAAGCATCTTTTTTCAGGTTCCCTTTTGCTATTTGCTCAAGCTTTTGTTCCCATTCAGCTGTTGTTGCAGGAGATTTTAGTTTTTCCGGCACTAAATCTAATAGCTGACGTCCTTTAGACGTCATATAGATTTCTTTACCACCGCGTTTTTCAAATAGGAATGAATTAAACAATTTATCAATGATTTCAGCACGAGTAGCAACTGTACCAAGTCCGCCAGTTGACCTTAATGTATCTGCAAGCTTCTTATCGTCTGTTTTTATATATTTCGCAGGGTTTTCCATAGCTGATAGTAAAGTCGCCTCATTAAAGCGGGCAGGCGGCTTTGTTTGGCCTGATGTTTGAGTGATTATATTTGTCTTTAATACATCGCCTTTTTCAAGTTTAGGCAATAGCTGCTCTTTTACATCGTCTTTTGATTCTTCATCATCAAAATGGTTTGCATAAACTTCTTTCCATCCAGAATGAATCACTGTTTTTCCTTTTGCAATAAACGTATGATCACCAATCTTGGTTTGTACGGTTAATTGCTCATATTCAAATGCAGGGAATAATACAGCTAAGAAACGTTTCACGACAAGGTCGTAAATTTTGCGTTCTTTGTCCGTGAAGGATGAAATATTCACATAATCTTCAGTTGGAATAATGGCATGGTGATCACTTACTTTGCTATCGTCTACAAATGCTTTTGATGCTTTAATTGGTTTAGTTAATACCTTATTGGCAAGAGAACGATAATCACCTACAGCACATGCTTTCAAACGCTCAGGAAGTGTGCTTACAATATCCGAAGTTAAATAACGTGAATCTGTACGCGGATAAGTTAAGACTTTATGCTGCTCATACAGTTTTTGCATAATATTTAAGGTTTCTTTAGCAGAATAGCCAAAAATCTTATTTGCATCACGTTGTAATTCAGTTAAGTCATATAGAGCAGGTGCAAATGTTTTCTTTGCTTTGCGGTCAATGGAAATAATAGAAGCATCTTTGCTGCCAAGTGATTTCACGATTTCATCGGTCTTTTCTTTATTAAAACTCCGACTGTTCCCTTTTGCATCCTGCCAAGTTAATGAAAGACCAGGTGTTTTGGCTTCGATTCCATAGTATGTTTGAGGCTTAAAATGCTTAATTTCTTCTTCACGTGCTGCAACCATCGCAACGGTTGGTGTTTGCACACGGCCGCAGTTTAACTGTGCATTATATTTTGTGGTTAAGGCACGCGTAGCATTCAAACCTATATACCAGTCAGCCTCCGAACGGGCTACGGCAGAAGCATATAAGTTTTCATAATCTTTACCAGGTTTTAAATTATTGAATCCATCTTTAATTGCTTTATCTGTTACAGAAGATATCCAGAGGCGTTTGATGGGTTTGTGAACTTTTGCTTTATCAATAATCCAACGTGCAACTAATTCTCCTTCTCTCCCCGCATCGGTTGCGACAATGATTTCATTTACATCAGTACGGGTTAATTGTGCTTTAACCGTATTGAACTGCTTCCCCGTTTGTTTCATGACCACTAACTTCATTTGATCGGGAAGCATGGGAAGGTCTTCTAAATTCCATGTTTTAAATTTAGTATCATATGCTTCTGGATCTGCTAGTGTAACTAAATGGCCCAATGCCCAGGTAACGATGTATTTGTCACCTTCTAAAAAGCCATTTCCTTTCTTAGTACATTTCAATACATTTGCTATATCTCGTGCGACTGAAGGCTTCTCAGCAATGACTACACTTTTTGCCATTTATTCGAACTCCCTTACTAACTATTTACCGTATAATATAACATAATTTTAAGGAAGAAATTGCCCAGCAGGCTCCTAAGCAGCTGAATAAGGTAAAGCCGGCACATGTTAAAAATGTGCCGGCTTTGGATTAAAATAGCTGTTTCATCTTTTCTTTAGATGGAATGAATAGTGTTAATACAAATGCGATAATAGCTAAGATGGTCATGAAATAATAGGCATCACTTAATCCTAAGTGAGCCGATAGCTTCAGTATTTGCATTTGGTGTTTCCCTACTAAAGTACGTTTCCGCATACTTTGTGGTTTGTGTTGTTACGGTCCTATTTAAGCACCTTGGTTCAAAAAATATCCCAAATGATTTTAAAGGACTCCATTGTCATCCA
>NZ_JAZVJO010000481.1:0-4635 GCF_059453735.1 Peribacillus sp.
ACCTGCAAAAGACGAAGAAGAATAATGTATTAAGCAGGAAAAAGGATAGACATCAATTTGTCTATCTTTTTTTCTGCCCACTTCATGAAAAGGAGACCTTCACAAATGGATGGAATTTTACCACTTTTAAAACCTAAGGGTATGACATCACATGATTGTGTGTTCAAATTAAGAAAGATCCTAAAGACAAAAAAAGTTGGTCATACAGGCACCCTTGATCCGGATGTGACCGGAGTATTGCCAATCTGTATCGGCCGCGCCACAAAGGTTGCGGAGTACATTACGGAAGCTGGAAAATCGTATGAAGGAGAAGTGACTTTAGGGTTTTCAACTACAACAGAAGATGCCAGCGGTGAAGTAGTAGCAGAACGAGCAATCGTGGAGGAGTTTTCCCGAAAGCAAATTCTCGATGTGTTAAAAGATTTCACGGGCATTATCAGTCAAACACCTCCTATGTTCTCAGCGGTTAAGATTAATGGCAAAAAGCTTTATGAATATGCTCGAGCAGGCATAGAAGTAGAAAGACCGTCAAGGGAAGTAACGATTCATGAATTAACGCTGCTTGATGACCGTGAAGTATTTACTGGAGAACGAATTTCTTTCCGCTTCAGAGTAAGCTGCTCTAAAGGGACGTATATACGTACACTAGCTGTTAATATTGGTGAAAAACTTGGATATCCTGCTCATATGTCCAATTTAATAAGAACAGAAAGTGCAGGGTTTACACTGGCAGATTGCCAAACGTTAGAAGCGGTTTCTGAATTGATGGAACAGGGAAAAGAAGCTGACTTTTTACAGCCAATTGAACGAGGTTTGTATCATTTGCCGAAATATCAGATTAATGATACAGTAGCAAAGAAAGTACTAAATGGTGCGGTATTACCGCAGCCGGACGATTTAACCGTACCACGGGGTGTTCCGTTTGTTATGGTAGACACAAATGAGAAGGCATTAGCTATATACCAGCTGCATCCTGAAAAGGACCAGTTGATTAAACCTATAAAGATATTGGAAATTGGATAATAGCAGTCTGAAATGTAAGAAAGAGGAGATTTGTCGTGGAAGTTATTGTCATTGAACATCCCCAATCGTTTAACCAAGCTGATTTCCCGAAACTTTCAATCGCCCTTGGTTTTTTTGATGGAATACATATTGGACATCAAGCGGTCATTCAAACTGCAAGATCAAAAGCGGAGGAATTCGGCCTAAAATCTGCTGTTATGACCTTTGATCCCCATCCTTCTGCGGTGTTAGGCAAGAGGGATGAAAACATCCGTTACATCACACCTCTCGATGATAAGATAGATATAATCAGGGATACTGGTGTAGATTATTTATTCATTATTAGATTTACTAAGGAATTTGCACGCCTCTTACCAGAGCAGTTCGTTGATCAATATTTAATCGCGATAAACGCTAAGCATGTTGTTGCCGGTTTTGACTATACATATGGACACTATGGTGAAGGAACGATGGGAACGCTCGAAAGTCACTCAAAAGGTCAGTTTCTCATTACCGTGGTGTCTAAACAAACACTAGAGGATGAAAAAATTAGTTCGACACGAATTCGGTCCATCTTAAAAAGGGGAGATTTCACTGGTTTTTATCATTTAACTGGTCGTTATTATCTTTCTCAAGGCATTGTTATTCATGGAGAAAAGCGGGGAAGGAAACTTGGTTTTCCAACGGCTAACCTCAGAATAGATGATGAGTATATATTCCCAGCCACTGGTGTGTATGCGGTTCGTGCGAAAATAAACGAAACTTGGTTCAACGGTGTTTGTAATGTAGGCTATAAACCCACATTCAATGAAGAAAAACCGGAGTTCCCGGCTGTCGAGGTCCATATTCTCGATTTTACTGGAGATCTGTATGGACAGAAGCTGCAGGTTGCTTGGCATAAACGAATTAGGAGCGAGCAGAAGTTCTCTGGATTGGATGCATTGGTTCAGCAAATTGAAGCCGATAAAGAACATGCTGTAAACTATTTTATGCTATTAAATCAATAGACTTGCAAATGTGTCGGAAAAGATGTATTCTTTATAAGTATGAAATAACCGTTTCTCGGCTAGTTGCAACTCCGGCGCTGGCTCAGTAATTGGTGATTTTACAAGAAATTTTAGGAGGAATTTAACAATGGCAATTACACAAGAACGCAAAAACGAAATTATCGCTGAGTACCGTACTCACGACACTGACACAGGATCTCCAGAAGTACAGATTGCTGTACTTACTGCAGATATCAACAGCTTGAACGAACATTTACGTGTTCACAAAAAAGATCATCATTCACGTCGTGGACTTCTTAAAATGGTAGGTAAGCGTCGTAATCTTTTATCTTACCTTCGTAACAATGACGTTGCACGTTACCGTGAATTAATTACACGCTTAGGCCTTCGTCGATAAGCAATCAGAACAAGCGGGAATTTTCCCGCTTTTTTGATGTTATTAGAAGTAAATACCGTACAGTAAAAACGGTTTTATACATAAGGAGTCATGTTAAAAGCGGCGAACGCTTAATAGATATTTTTTAGAAACGTTCATTTTGCTGTTAATGCACGTTTTTTTCGTGCATAATAGGAATAGTTTGGTTTAATTAGTTTTCAACATCTTAACACATACATGTAAGTAAAGGTTTAGGTAATAGATACCGAACCTCTATAGTGAAGATTTAGAGAGGGGTTTTTTAAAGAATGGGACAGGAAAAACATACGTACTCATATGAATGGGCAGGACACACCTTGACTGTTGAAATTGGCCAATTGGCTAAGCAAGCGAACGGAGCAGTCCTTGTCCGGTACGGAGAAACAGCAGTACTAAGTGTAGCTACAGCTTCAAAAGAACCAAAAAACCTTGATTTCTTCCCGTTAACTGTGAATTACGAAGAAAAATTATATGCAGTAGGTAAGATTCCAGGAGGATTTATTAAACGTGAAGGCCGTCCAAGTGAAAAAGCAATCTTGGCTAGTCGTTTAATTGATCGTCCAATTCGTCCGCTTTTTGCTGACGGATTCCGGAATGATGTTCAGCTTATCAGCATGGTCATGAGCTTGGAACAAGACTGTTCATCTGAAATGGCTGCGATGTTCGGTTCTTCACTTGCATTATGTGTTTCTGACATTCCTTTTGGCGGTCCAATTGCGGGTGTTATTGTCGGCCGTATCAACAATGAATTTGTTGTCAATCCATCTGTTGAACAAATGGAAAACAGTGATATCAATCTGATTGTTGCTGGAACAAAGGATGCAATCAACATGGTTGAAGCCGGAGCGAAGGAAGTACCGGAAGAAACAATGCTTGAGGCAATCATGTTCGGACATGATGAGATTAAGAAGTTAATTGAATTCCAAGAGATGATTGCTGCTGAAATCGGCAAACCAAAAATGGAAGTAAAACTGTATCAGCTTGATCAAGAATTAGAAGCAGAACTTAAAGGCATGTGTGGAGCTGATTTGAATAAAGCTGTACAAGTTCAAGAAAAGCATGCACGTGAAGCAGCAATTAAAGTGGTTAAAGACAGTGTAATGGAAAACTATACTGACGAAACCGATGAAGATAAACTAAAACAAATTAAAGAAATCTTAAATAAACTGGTTAAATCTGAAGTCCGCCGTTTAATTACGGAAGAAAAAGTTCGTCCAGATGGCCGTAATCCCGATGAAATTAGACCTTTATCTTCAGAAGTAGGGATTCTTCCACGTACTCATGGTTCTGGGTTATTCACTCGCGGACAAACTCAAGCACTTTCAATTTGTACACTTGGTGCCATGGGCGATGTTCAGATTCTTGATGGTTTAGGTACAGAAGAGTCAAAACGCTTTATGCATCATTATAACTTCCCACATTTCAGTGTTGGTGAAACAGGACCATTACGTGGACCAGGCCGTCGTGAAATCGGACATGGTGCATTAGGTGAACGGGCTCTAGAGCAAGTTCTTCCGGATGAAAAGGATTTCCCTTACACCATTCGTCTTGTTTCCGAAGTTCTTGAATCAAATGGCTCGACTTCACAGGCTAGTATTTGCGCAAGTACATTGGCAATGATGGATGCTGGTGTACCACTTAAAGCACCAGTTGCTGGTATTGCAATGGGCTTAGTGAAAACGGGAGAAGATTACTCGATTCTTACTGATATCCAAGGAATGGAAGATCATCTTGGCGATATGGACTTTAAAGTAGCCGGAACAGCTCAAGGTGTAACTGCCCTGCAAATGGATATAAAAATCGAAGGACTTTCAAGAGAAATCCTCGAGGAAGCATTACAGCAAGCAAAACGCGGTCGTCTGCATATCCTTGAATCAATGCTTGCTACGATCAATGGACCACGTGTTCAGCTTTCTAAATACGCTCCGAAAATATTGACGATGTCAATCAATCCTGATAAGATTCGCGATGTTATTGGACCAAGTGGAAAACAAATCAACAAAATCATCGAAGAAACTGGTGTGAAGATTGACATTGAACAAGATGGAACAGTCTTCATTGCGTCTACTGAACAAGATATGAATGAAAAGGCTAAGAAAATTATTGAAGATATCGTTCGTGAAGTAATGGTTGGCGAAGTTTATCTTGGTAAAGTAAAACGGATTGAAAAATTCGGTGCCTTCGTTGAAATCTTTACTGGTAAAGACGGGC
>NZ_JAZVJO010000482.1:0-6428 GCF_059453735.1 Peribacillus sp.
TATACATCTAATAATGCAACCAGCTGGGTTCAAATTGGAGCTACTTCGGTTCAACCGGCAGAGTTTGCCAAATTGGCTTTGATTGTCTATCTATCCGCCATTTATGGGAAACGTCAGGACCGGATTAATAATATTGATAAAGCGGTTATGCCGCCAATCTTTTTTCTCATCTTCATTTGTAGTTTAATTATCCTGCAGCCTGATTACGGTAGTGCGATGATCATCTTTCTTATTTCTGGATCCATTATTCTTTCATCTGGAATGACAATCAAGAGTATAGGTAAATTAGCAGTGATTTCAGCAGGCTTCGCTCTTATTCCTGCCTTTATCATGTTGATTACTGGTAAATTATCATCCATCCTATCTCCGGAAAGATTATCCCGTTTCACTGGTTTTATGGATCCATTTGGAACTGCTGCAGATGATGGATACCAACTAGTCAACTCTCTATTTGCAATCGACTCTGGCGGTATAAGCGGCGTAGGTCTTGGCGATAGTGTTCAAAAATACGGATACCTACCTGAAGCACACACTGACTTCATTATTGCCATTATTGCAGAAGAACTTGGTCTTCTAGGCGTACTGTTTGTCTTATTAACCCTAGGATTTATTGTGTTACGAGGATTCAGTCTTTCTTCAAGATGCAAAGACCCCTTTGGCAGTCTTTTATTAATCGGCATTTCTTCCATGATCGGCATTCAAGTGTTTATCAATGTTGGAGGAGCTACCGGTCTGATTCCAATCACAGGTATTACCCTTCCCTTTATTAGTTATGGAGGATCCTCTCTTTTAATGATGATGATCTCAATTGGAATCTTCCAAAATGTCATTATGCGTATGAACTTAAACGCACAGAAAGAAAAAGAAACGACCCTTACTAACCATGAATCTATGTAACTAGAAAAAACAGGCTGCCAAAATGGGCAACCTGTTTTTTCATGATTATGTGAAGAATAGCTGGTTACGAATAATGATTGTCACTTTGTATGAAGTCCAATTTTCGTAAAGCCGCTTATTAAGCTTAAAAACGGACATAGCAGACAAAAGAAGGCAAAGGGTGCATAGTCAAGGGTTGAAACACCTAGTACCTGTGTTAAGAAGACGCCGCATACGCCCCATGGAACTAACGGATTGACTACGGTACCAGAATCCTCAAGGGTCCGGCTCAATGATTTAGCGGCCAAACCTAGCTTATCGTATGATTCACGGTAAGCTTTTCCTGGCAAAAGGACTGATAAATACTGTTCACCTACCAAAAAGTTTACGCCAATTCCTGTCATTACAGTAGCAGAAACGAGGCGTGAAGTGGAATTTAACTTAGCAGCAATCGATTGTAAGAGAGAAGGTATAATACCGAGTCCAAATAAGAGCCCGCCCATTCCAAGTGCCAACAGCACAAGAGAAATTGAGAACATCATACTTTCAAGTCCGCCTGCTGTAAGAATTGTATCTAATTGTTCAACACCGCTATCTAAAACAAATCCTGAAAACAAAATAGTACCCATTTCTGTAATCGTCATTTCTGGCTGACCAATAAAAGCAATGACAACGGAAGAAATAATGCCAGCGGCAATCGTTGGAATAGCAGCCGTCTTTTTTAAAGCCAATATTCCTACTACAATAAACGGCAGCAAACTCCACAAACTTATGAATGTATGCTTGTCTAATGCTTGAATAAGTGTAGTAATTTCATTACCATTTCCAATAGCTATATTCGGAGATAAGAAATAAAAAATAGTAAAGGTAATAACAAAGCCTGGAATGGTTGTCCACAACATGTTTTTGATATGAACAAATAAGGGAACCCCCACTGTTTCTGATGCAAGGTTTGTTGTATCAGATAATGGAGACATTTTATCGCCAAGGAATGCACCTGAGATAATTGCACCAGCTGTTATCGGAAGGGACAAACCATAGGCTGAAGCCATTCCAATGAAAGCGACGCCTAAGGTAGCTGCTGTTGTTAGTGAGCTTCCTATACAAAGACCTAATAACGAAGTCACTAAAAAAGTAACCGCATAAAAAGACTGATCTGAGATTAGTTCAAATCCATAATACATCATCGTCGGAATGGTACCGCTGACGATCCAGCCAGCAATTAACAGTCCTATGAAAAAGAAAATATAAATGGCCCCGAGTCCCGATATCGCTCCTTGTATCAATGCCTTTTCCATTACACGAAATGAGAGACCTTTACATCCACCATATACAAACAAAAATAAAATAGCTCCGATAATTGGCAAATGCGGATTCATACCGTAATAGATAATCCCTGTTCCAATCATCAGTAAAACACAAAATAAGATAAGTATCGCTTCTATGGTTGAAAGCTTTAGGTTCGTATCTTCTAGTTTCATGACAATTCCTCACTCTCAAAGTTGTACTAGCCGAAAGACCTTAAATAAGATGCAAAAATGAATTACTTCGCACTTAAACGCTTTTAAGCACTAAAGTATAGAATTAAATGTATGACAAAATTTACGTTCTGTCAATGCCTCATTTTAGCTCTTGCTTATTTACATGTGTAATAGGTGTGCAGTTACTCTTTTTGCTGGCTGATCTTGGCTAAAAAAGCACCTTCTATATAAGCAAGATGCCTCATCAGAATGTTTGAATAAAGTCATATAATCCCCAACATAAATGGTAAACAGCGATACTTGATAAAATGTACTGGTTGAGTCAAGCTCTTAGACCCGATCCTCAGGAGAGAAAAGATCTAAGGCCCAGAGCCATTCCCATTTTAAAATGGCTGCCTTTCCCTCCTGTCAGCAGCACAATTAAAAAATCAGCGTCTATAACACCTTTCATTTCATCTTCACCAATCACAGGTAATTCCGCTAATGAGGAGGCTCGCCCGTTTTGTGTCCATTCAATTCATATCCTTTTTCAACCAATCGTTGATTTACATATTTGACATCCTGTATATTTTGGAAGCTTGAGCCAGTAGTCCATTACTTGATTTGATTCGCTTTCAATTCTACAAACTTTCGCTTACCGACTTGAACAACTAAACCATCTTCTATGGTGATCAGAAGGTTATCATCCGCCACTTTTTTCCCATTTAATCGAATTCCGCCATTTTTAATCATTTTGCGTGCTTCGTTTTTAGATGTTTGCAGCTTTAGTTCAACCAATAAATCTAAAATCCCTGTCTGTAGGGGTCCTTCCCAAGAAACAGATGGTATTGTCTCGGGTAGAATTCCCTTTTGAAATACCGATTTAAATGTTCTTTCTGCCTGTTCTGCAGCAGTATGATCATGATACATAGAGACAAGGACACGGCCAAGTTGCATTTTCGCATCACGCGGGTGCAAACAGCCATCGTTTAGAAAACGCTCAATTTCGTTTATTTTCTCTACAGGCAAATTGGTTAAAAGCTTAAAGTATTTGACCATTAGTTCATCTGGGATTGACATCGTTTTCCCATACATGTCGGCTGGTGTATCATCAATGCCAATGTAATTAGCCTTAGACTTTGACATTTTCTCAACTCCATCGAGTCCTTCAAGCAAAGGCATCGTTATGACTACCTGCTTTTCCTTACCATAATGCTCTTGTAGATGTCTCCCCATTAAAACATTGAAATGCTGATCCGTGCCTCCCAGCTCAATATCGCTTTCAAGGACAACTGAGTCATAACCCTGCATCAGCGGATAAAAGAATTCATGTAAAGATACTGGCTTCCCAGCTCCAAGCCGTTTCTCAAAATCATCACGTTCAAGCATTCTTGCAACAGTAATTTTTCCCGCTAAACGAACAATATCTTCAAAATTCAACTCCGAGAGCCAACTTGAATTATAGTGAAGCTCTACGGCATCCATATTCAACACCTTGCTAAATTGTTTAAAGTACGTTTCTGCATTACGTTTCACTTCTTCATCCGTAAGCTGCTTTCTCACTTCCGACTTTCCAGTGGGATCACCAATTTTCCCAGTAAAATCACCAATGATTAATTGAATACGGTGTCCGTACGCTTGGAATCTTTGCAGTTTATTTAAAACAACCGTGTGTCCCAAATGAACATCAGGAGCAGATGGATCAAGACCCAGCTTAACCTTTAAGGGTTTACCAAGTGCAATGGACTTGGCAAGTTTTGCTTTAAATTCGCCAACCGGCAGGATTTCCTGTACCCCGCTCGATAGTTCTTCAAATTGCTTTTCCAGCCCCGCCATTTGTTTATCTGTTAATACTTCCATATAATTCATCATTCGTCTCTCCCCCATTTTGTCCATAAAAAAACACGCCCCCTAAAAAAGGGACGTGGTTATCTTGCACGCGGTACCACCCTTGTTGAAGAACATTCATTCTTCCGCTCAAACGAATAACGGTTCGTCCGTCCTTTGCTACTATTGTTCACAAAGGAAGCTCAAGGAGGTAATTCACCCAAACCTTTGTACCGATTCACACCAACCACCGGCTCTCTGAAACAGGGAGATTCGCTGCTACTTATTCCTATCATTGCTTTTTATTTTTGAATTTTTACAATATTATAATACATTCATAAAACTGTCAATTCCTAAGCAGGTAAATTCCCTGGCTTACCCAAGTAATAGCCCTGGGCTAATGTAATTCCGATCTGTTTACAATAGTCGAGTTCTTCTTTGCGTTCAATGCCCTCTGCCAGGGTTATGATCCCTAACTCCTTACATAACGCGACCACTCGTTTTAAAAATTGTTGTTTTTCTGCAAGTTGATCACAATAATCAATCTTAGAACGATCTATTTTCACATAATTAGGAGCAAGTTTGACAAGAACATCTAATGTAGCAAAGCCGCTGCCAAAATCATCTAAAGCCACACCAATTCCTTCTCTTTTATACACAGTAAAGATTTTCTTTAAATGATCAATATCCTGAATTTTTTCCGTTTCAACTACTTCAAATACAAGGTCCGCTGGATTGATTTGGTAGCGTTTTACAGCTTCAAAAGTATGTTTTAAACAAAATTCTGGATTGTATATCGTTGACGGAAGAAAATTAATAAAGCTTTTTATGCCGCTTGGAACAAAGCCTGCTCGGTTCTTAATCGCCGCCTGTCTGGCTTTTTGATCAAGCATACTCTGCATACCCGTTTTTTGGGCTGCTTCAAATAATTCTCCTGGTGATATTCTTGCCAGCGGGTCGCGTAAAAGTGATTCATATGCAAAAAGCTGGTCATTTTCTAAGGAATAAATGGGTTGAAAAATAGAGTTGAATTCCGTTTCTTGAATGATTGTAATCACTTCATGATGAGTAATTCGATTAGCTAGTTCCAATAGTGAATACACATGATAGGCTTTTTGAATAGATTTTAAAATTGAACCTTTGATCTGAGCAGCATTCGGTAAAGTAAGAATCTCTCTTACAATTGCTTCTAATTCTTCTTTCGAATTATAAGGCAAATAACTACCTTCACTGTCCTCAATCAGCCCGTTAAAACCTTTCAATCCACCCTTTCCTTGGATATGCAAAAAACCAGGTGTAAAGATTGAAAAATGTACGCCGCATGCACATGGACCCATGGTTACCTTCCCCTTAAACTGTACACAAATAAGTAAAAAAAATATTACTCTTCTTCACTATTCATTTAATCACATTATCAATAGTTAAATCTTAAGAGATCTCCATTAATAATATCGTCAGACAGATTCAATTCTTTACTAACCGTTTCTTGGAAAGGCATACACGCTTCAGCATTCGCTTGATCACCGCTGCCTTTGTGATAACAGGTATTATCTTGATAGATGTACTTTTCCGTTACAAACCCTCCATCACGAAAAATAACTGGATGATTCTTAGGTCTCGTAAATAAATCATAGCCGAATGTGATTGCTTTATCTTTTATTCCAAGCAAATGAAGCAACGTCAATTGAATATCTACTTCACCACCTGGACTTGATATGGTCATCCCTTTTTGACCAGGAATATGAATAATAAGCGGAACTTGGCGGTACTCTGTGTGATCGACTGCCCTCTTTTCGCGATCAAGCATATCAGTTAAGGCATCTTCATATTTTTCTGATATACCATAATGGTCACCATATAAAATAAATATTGTGTCTTTGTACATCCCTTTTTCCTTTAATTGCTGAAAGAACTGTTTTATTGCTTCATCCTGGTAACGAACGGTCGTCACATACCGATTCACGACCCCTTCATCTGTATCTGCCAGGTTAATCATCTGATCCTCCTCATTTAACAAAAACGGAAAATGATTAGTCAGTGTGATAAACTTCGCTAAATACGGTTTAGGAAGACTCTTCAGATAGGGAATCGACTGCTGAAAAAAAGGAATATCTTTAATTCCATAGTTAATAGAGTTTTCAGGTGTCACTGTATAGTCACCTTTAGAAAAAAAGCGGTCATAGCCTAAGTTCATATACATGTTCTCACGGTTCCAAAAAGATGGGTCATTTCCATGGAAGACAGCTGAATAATACTTTTCATCCT
>NZ_JAZVJO010000483.1:0-2017 GCF_059453735.1 Peribacillus sp.
TCGCGGTTGGGACTGGAATTGGCAGCGGAATCATCATTAATAATCAGCTCTACCGAGGCGCAACGAGTGCAGCGGGTGAGATTGGCTATATGGTAACAAATAAAAATGATATGAAATCTGCGTTTAGACCAATTTTTCAACGTTATGGATACTTAGAAAGCGTGGCTGGAGGGAAATCAATAGGCATTAACTTAACCGAGGCAATACAGAAACAGCCGGATCATCCGTTATACGAACAAGCCATGAAAGAAGAGCTTTCAGGGGAATTGGCTTTTTTACTGGCAGAAAAAGGCGACAAGCTGGCAGAAGCGGTCATCGAAGACGCGATCGAACATTTAGCCTATGGAATCATCAATGCAGCGAGCTTACTTAATCCTGAAGTGATTATTTTGGGAGGTGGTGTTTTTAATTCTGCAGATTATATTTTGCCGAAGCTGCGCAGCATGATAACACATTATCTGCCAAGCGCAGTCACATTGAAAACCGCACAACTAGGCGAAAGCGCGGGAGTTTTAGGCGCTGTTTCACTCTTTTTGCATGAGCATGACAGTCTATTACACTATCAATATGAGGGGGATTATTATTGATGAACATTAAAAAGAAATCGATATTGACGGCGATGACATTGTCGGCTGTAATGGCGCTTGGTGCCTGTAATTCTGATGAAAAAACGGGCGGGGAAACCGAAGACAAAAAAGATAAGCTTGAGGAGAAAATCGTTGTCTATTCACCACATGGCAAGGATATCCTGTCAAAATTCGAGAAACAATTTGAAGAGAAATACAGCGGGGTGGATGTGGAATGGCTCGATATGGGTTCACAGGAAATTCTCGATCGGGTACGATCTGAGAAAAATAATCCTCAAGCTGATGTCTGGTGGGGAGCGCCTTCAACGAGCTTCGATCAAGCTAAGGATGAATCGTTATTGACTCCTTATAAACCAAGTTATGCGTCGAATCTAGATGACACCTTTTACGATCCAGACTGGAATTGGTCAGGCACTAGTCAAACACCGGAAGTCATTATGTACAACACCAAGGAACTGAGTGCAGATGAGGTTCCGAAGGATTGGGATGAACTATTAGATCCAAAGTGGAAGGATGAAATCATTATCCGTTACCCGCTTGCTTCCGGAACGATGAGAACCATTTTTTCAGCGATGATTTACCGTGATTTTAAAGATAGCCAAGATCCCGCAAAAGGATATGAGTGGTTAACGAAACTTGATCAAAATACAAAGGAGTATTCAGCCAATCCAGAAATGATGTATAACAAGGTGGCAAAGGGTGAAGGTGCGTTGTCAGTTTGGGCGATGCCTGATGTTGTTATGCTGAAGGAAAATAAAAACTACCCATTTGACTTTGTTATTCCAGAAAGCGGCACACCTGTTTTAACAGAAGGAATTGCTGTGGTGAAGGACGCGCCGCATCCAAAGGCTGCTGAAGCATTTTATGAATTTGTTAATACACCTGAAGCAGCTAAAATTCTAGCGGAAGAATTCTACCGGATTCCAACTAGAAGTGATGTAACCGATCTTCCGAAGTGGATTACGGATACGGAAATCAAAAGTATGGAGATTGACTGGAAAGTCTTTCAGGAAAAGAGTGACGAATGGATGAAGTATTGGGACGAAAACATCAAGAGCGGGGATAAAGAAATTAAAGAATAGGAAGTGTATGGTATGGCGTCGATAAAAATAGAAAATGTCCAAAAGGCGTTCGGCAAGACCATTGCAGTGGATCAATTAAATCTGGAAATCAAAGATGGAGAGTTTTTTACTTTTCTTGGCCCAAGCGGCTGCGGGAAAACGACAACACTCCGAATGATTGCTGGGTTTTACTATCCAACGAAAGGTGTTGTCCGCTTTGGTGATAAGGATATGACGCGTGTGCCCCCGGAGAAACGAAATACAGGCATGGTTTTTCAAAACTATGCCCTTTTTCCTCATATGACGGTATTTGAAAATGCTGCATTTGGGCTCAGGGTTAGGAAAGTACCTGGAGCTGAATTAAAGAAG
>NZ_JAZVJO010000484.1:0-1954 GCF_059453735.1 Peribacillus sp.
AGGTCATCTAATTGAAAAGGTTTCGTCAAATGAGTGGCAAGTTCAAATCGGCATCATGAAAATGAAGGTAGCTGAAACAGATCTCCAGTTTACTCAGACACAAAAACAAAAAGAACCTAAGCCGATGGCGACAATTAAAGGCAGAGACTATCATGTCAGCCTTGAACTTGATTTACGAGGCGAGCGCTTTGAAAGTGCCATATCACGTGTGGAAAAATATATTGATGATGCATTGTTGGCAAGCTATCCAAGGGTTTCAATTATCCATGGAAAAGGAACCGGTGCACTCCGTCAAGGTGTACAGGAATACTTGAAAAACCACCGTTCTGTAAAACGAGCCCGGTTTGGTGAAGCTGGAGAAGGCGGCACGGGTGTTACAATCGTAGAATTTAAATAATCTTCATAAATTCGGGGGAACCGCATGGAGAAAATCTGGGGAAATGAATATGTGTTCATCGCTGCCTATTATAGTGTTGTGATTTTATGTATCGTGGTCTTTTTAGCCATTTTTGAATTGGTGACAAAATATAAAAATTGGCAAGAGATAAAGAACGGGAATCTTTCCGTAGCTATGGCAACTGGCGGTAAGATTTTTGGAATTTCTAATATTTTTCACCAATCGATTCTTCACAATGATTCACTGCTGACCATGATTGGCTGGGGTGTCTATGGATTTGCTCTGCTTCTCATTGGTTACTTTATCTTTGAGTTTTTAACGCCTGCATTTAAAATAGACGATGAAATTCAAGCTGATAATCGAGCAGTTGGGTTAATTGCGATGATTATTTCAATTGGTTTATCCTATGTCATCGGTGCCGGAATATCGTAAGCTTAGTAAGGGGGAAAAGAAGTGGAACGGCTTGCAAAAATCCTTCTAGTTATCTGTGGGGTATTCTTCATACTCGGAATCATATATATGGGGTTCATTGCCTAAGTGAACCAAATCTTCTTTCAAGGATTGAGTTCGGGATTGTCCCGGGCTCAATCCTTTTAAATTTGAAAAAAAGTTTTTCTCGCCTACTCGTATAGCTTCATGAGTCTTTTTCCTTAATTTTTGTATTCCTTTGGATGAGATGTAATTGTCACTAGGTCTTCGTTATACTATAATAAAAGGGAATAGTTTGAATTTTTAATAATAACTGTCAAGGAGGGGTCTGATGGGTAAAAAGCCATGGTTGGATATGTATCCAGCCGATATACCAGCTGTATTGGAATATGAAGATAAACCTTTGCAATCATTTTTAAAAGAAATCGCACTTAAATTTCCTAATAAAGTTTCCACACATTTTATGGGAAAAGAAATGACGTTTAAGGAAATCTATGAATCTTCACTGAAGTTTGCTGCCTATTTAAAACAAATCGGCCTTGAAAAAGGGGATCGAGTAGCTATTCTGCTTCCCAATACGCCCCAATGTGTGGTCAGCTATTTCGGGATATTAATGGCCGGAGGTACCGTGGTTCCAACGAATCCGTTGTACACAGAGCGTGAGCTGGAATACCAAATGAAGGATTCAGGAACAAAAATTATTATTACAATGGATATTTTATTTCCACGTGTTACGGCTATTACCCCAAGGACAGAAATTAAGCACATAATTGTAACCGCTATCAAAGATGCCCTGCCATTCCCTAAGAATCTTGTGTACCCTTTTATTCAGAAAAAGGAATATGGAATGGTCGTTAAGGTTGCCCATGAAGGGAATCATCATTTGTATACAGAGATTATGAAAAACCCGGTCCCTGAAGAAATGAACATACCAGTAAACATCAATGAAGACCTTGCACTGATTCAATATACTGGGGGCACTACGGGACATCCGAAGGGCGTCATGCTCACCCATAAGAACTTACTTGCTAATGCTAAAATGTGTGAAGCTTGGCTTTATCAAACAAAGCCAGGTCAAGAACGGGTAATGGCTTTGCTGCCTTTCTTCCATGTTTACGGAATGACCAC
>NZ_JAZVJO010000485.1:0-2168 GCF_059453735.1 Peribacillus sp.
AAAACAGAAAAGTTGTAACAGATTTTTTCCCAGAGATCCCAGAAAGAATTTATCCGGTTGGACGTTTGGATTACGATACATCAGGATTGCTGATTTTAACGAATGATGGTGAATTTGCAAATATTATGATGCATCCGAAACATGAAGTAGAAAAAATCTATGTGGCGAAAGTAAAAGGAATGCCATTCCGTGAAGATCTTAAAAAACTGGAAAAAGGAATTAAGCTAGAGGATGGAGTAACAGCTCCGGCCAAGACTAAAGTACTTTCAGTCGATAAACAAAAACAAACTTCAATTATTGAAATCACGATTCACGAAGGTAAAAATCGACAAATACGCCGTATGCTTGAAGCAATTGGCTATCCTGTTATAAAGCTTAAGCGTGAACAATATGGATTCCTTACATTACATGGTTTATCTGCCGGTGATTCAAGAGAACTGACACCGCATGAAGTTAAACTGCTTCGTTCAATGGCAATGAAGGAAAAATAACAGCAGTATGGTAAGATATGTCACAGATTCTTCACGTTTGTTAACACTATCACCGTGTTGTTAAATGTTATAATAGAAGGGAATTTTTACTGTACGGCGGGGGGACACAAATGAATAAGAAAAAACGACGTCTGATCATGAGAACCATTATCTTGGCAATATTGGTTCTAGCTTTGGTGTATACGCTTTATGCTAACTTTACCAAAGACAGTAACCAGACGATTCAAAAAGGAGATACAGCTCCTGATTTTGCACTGGTTGACTTAGAAGGAAACAAACATAAGCTATCAGATTATAAGGGACAGGGGATTTTTCTGAATTTCTGGGCTACATGGTGTAAACCATGTGAATACGAAATGCCATATATGGAAAACCAATATCAATACTATAAGGATCAAGGAGTGCAGATTTTGGCCGTCAATGTGGATGAATCAACATTAGCTGTTGAAAAATTTGTCAAAAGGCATAACCTTACATTCCCAGTAGCAATTGATAAAGGCAGTCAAGTTTTAGCAGCTTATGGTGTGGATCCACTGCCTACTACTTTCTTAATAGATAAAGAAGGGAAAGTAGTAGATGTACTTTCGGGCAGCTTGTCCGAAACTGCTATTCAACAGCATATGGAGAGTATTAAGCCTTAATGGGGAGTTTTAAACATGAATGATATTAAATGTGAATGCGGGCATGTCAATCCGTATGGCACCATTCTTTGTGAGAAATGCGGACGTTTGCTAGATGAAACACAAAAAGATAGTAAGCTCATTGATATGCGATATGAAGGCGGAGCCAGGCGGTCTCAAACGTATAACAAAACGATTATTGATAAAATATGGAATTTCTTTTCTTCTGTAAAAATTGGAATCTGGCTGATTGTACTCGTATTAGCGGCGTCTGCCATTGGCACCATATTGCCTCAAGAAATGTACATACCTAAAACGATGACGGCAGCAGAATATTATGAAGAAACATACAGCTGGTTTGGGAAGCTTTATTATCTCTTAGGGTTCCATAATTTATACAGTTCGTGGTGGTACCTAGTTTTGATTGCGTTCCTCGGTATGTCGCTGACGATTGCTAGTATTGACCGAATCGTACCGCTTTATCGCTCATTGACGAAACAAAAGGTAGAGCGTCATGAAGGGTTTATGAAAAGACAGCGGATATTTGGCGTTACTGAAACGGACCAAACGAATACCGCGGACCTTAAACAACGATTGGAAAAACAGCGATATAAAGTCCGTGAAGAGAATGGCAGCCTGCTTGCTGAAAAAGGCCGTTTTGCCAGATGGGGTCCATATGTCAATCATTTGGGCTTAATATTATTCTTACTCGGCGGTATGCTGCGATTTGTACCTGGAATGTATGTGGATGAAATCCTCTGGATTCGTGAGGGAGAAACGAAATCAATTCCTGGTACAGATGGTAAATATTTTCTTAAAAATGACGAATTCATTCTCGAAGTCTATGATAAAGATGATAAAGATTTCTCTGAAGCTATTGAACGTACCGGAACAGTAGCTAAGAACTATCAATCTAATGTCACGCTGTATGAAAAAGATGGTGAAACACTTCCTGGTGAAGAAGTCAATTTGAAGAAAATAAAAGATGCTCAAATTAAAGTCAATATTCCATTGAAGCATGATCATTATGCGTTGTATCAAATGGATTATAAAAAAG
>NZ_JAZVJO010000486.1:0-2402 GCF_059453735.1 Peribacillus sp.
AACCAAATGCCGGGTCTGATTTATCTGCATTGAAAACGAGTGCTGTAAAACAGGGAGACAAATGGGTTATCAATGGACAAAAAGTTTGGACGAGTTATGGGCATTTGGCAGACCGTTGTTTTCTACTTGCGAGAACCTCAACTAATGAAAAGAAACATAAAGGAATTACCGTATTTTTATTGGATATGAAACAACCTGGTGTTGAAGTCCGGCCTATTATCCAAATGAACGGGAAGCATGATTTCAACGAGGTCTATTTCAATGACGCAGTTGCGTATGATGATGAAATCGTCGGCGAAATCGATGATGGGTGGAAGGTAATGATTAATTTAATGCTGCATGAGAGAACAGGCATAGGAGCCCAAATATTCGCACTGGAAAAGCAATTTTCTGATTTAGTTTTGCTGACAAATGAACTGAAGGAACATGGTCAGCCATTGATAAAGGATGCTTTTGTTCGTCAAAAAATGGTTGAGCTATACACTCGTTACCGCGGTGTCCTTCTAACGTATTATCGCAATATTACCATCTCTATGAAAAGGGGATATCCTGGTGCGGAAAGCTCAATGGATAAATTAATGAGCAGTGAATTAACAAAAGACATGTTTGAGTTTGCCGTATCGATCCAAGGGCATCAAGGCGTTCTATGGAAAGAGGATGCACGGGTCAATCCTTTTTGGCAATTAGAATATTTATCTTCATTTGGAGTTACGATCGGAGGAGGTACCAGTGAAGTGCAGAGAAATACGATTGGGGAAAGATTATTGGGATTGCCTAAGGATTTACGTTAATGAAACGGAGGTGCAGAGAAGATGGATTTTTCTTTAAGTGAAGAACAGGAAATGTTTAGAGGATCAGTCCGAAAATATTTAGATAACGCAGGGCAAACAAAAATTGCACGAGAATTGGCAAAAAACAATACGAATCCTTTGACAAAAACTTGGAAAGACCTAGCTCAATTAGGATGTATGGGAATCACACTGAAAGAAGAATATGGTGGAGCTGAATTAGATACAGACAATTTAATTCCTGTCCTCGAAGAATTAGGACGCGCATTATTGCCGGGATTGTATTTAGAAACAGTAGCCCTTGCAAGCCCATTGATTGAGCAGTATGGAACAATGGAACAGAAAGAAAAATACTTACCTGAAATCGCTGACGGTTCAAGAACCATATCGCTTGCATGGGTAGAACCAGAAAAGAGTTTCGATCTGAATGATATTCATATGTCAGCAAAGTTTGACGGGGATACCATGATTCTAAACGGCACTAAAACATTAGTTCCTGAAGGGGATCTGGCGGATACATATCTTGTACTAGTCCGTTCTGAATCAGGGGAGGATGGACAGGGTATTTCTTTACTCCTTATAGATAGAAATGATGAAGGTGTAGATTTTCGAGTACTTCAGTCTATGGATGAAACTCGTCATCTTGCAGAAGTTGTTTTCAAAAATGTAATCGTTACCAAAGAACATATACTTGGCGATCTACATAAAGGCGAGGATGCAATCAAGGAAGGACTTTTGTATCTGAACTCCGCTCTTGCTTCTATTATGGTTGGAGGAATGGATAAAATTGTGGAAATGTGTGCGGAATATGCTAAAATCCGTGTTCAATTTGGACAGCCAATTGGCCGCTTTCAGGCTATAAAGCATCGTATTGCTGATATGAAGCTAGATTTAGAGACGGCAAGATCTTTAAGTTATTATGCTGTTTGGGCTCTCGATCAAAAGGCAGAAGATGCAGCTGCGGCCATCTGTAGTGCCCGTGCATTTATTACAGAAGCATACCTTCGCCTGGCAGGGCATGCGATACAGATTCATGGCGGCATTGGAGTAACAGAAGAACTGGACTGTCATCTTTATCTAAAAAGAGCTCAATACTATCAAACGTATCTTGGAAATCCAAGATTATATAGAGAAAAGGCAGCTACAGCTCTTAATTGGTAGATTTACAACTTGAAACAATTTAAACCATAGGAAAGGGATGAGTGAGCATGCCTGTAATCAATGAGCTAAAAGAATATAAAAATATTATTAACGGAAACACCGTTCCCTCCAAGTCCGGTGATTCAATCGAAAGTATGGATCCCTCCACAGGTAGTGCTTGGGCAAAGATACCGAGAAGTACAATAAAAGACGTAGAATATACAATCCAAGCTGCCCGTGAAGCATTTCCAGATTGGGCTGCACTTCCACCATTACAACGTGCTGAATTCTTGAGGCAAATCGGTGATCTACTGACAGATCATGCTGAAGAATTAGCAACTTTGGAAACGAAGGACAATGGATGGGTGATAAGCAATATGAGCTATACCCTCATTAGTTCATTAAGACAGATTTGGTATGATGCAGCCGGCCTTTGCAATAATGCCAATAGAGGAGATACCATCCCCAAGGGAC
>NZ_JAZVJO010000487.1:0-4297 GCF_059453735.1 Peribacillus sp.
GGTAGTAGGAGATTTTCCAATTGAAACAGATACGTTAGTCATAGGTGCAGGCCCCGGCGGATATGTAGCCGCTATTCGTGCCGCACAACTTGGACAAAAAGTAACGATTGTGGAAAAAGGAGCTATTGGAGGAGTTTGTTTAAACGTAGGATGCATTCCATCCAAAGCGTTAATTTCTGCAGGTCACCGTTTCCATGAAGCGCAGCATTCCGAAGATATGGGAATAATAGCTGAAAATGTTAAACTAGACTTTTCAAAAGTCCAAGCTTTTAAAGATTCCGTTGTTTCCAAATTAGTCGGCGGAGTGGGCTCTTTGTTAAAAGGAAATAAAATAGAAGTAGTCAGCGGCGAAGCTTATTTCGTTGATGAAAACAATATTCGTGTACTGACTGAAACATCGTCACAAACTTACACGTTTAAGGATTGTATTATTGCTACAGGTTCTACTCCGATCGAATTACCTGCTTTTAAATATACAAAACGGGTAATTAATTCAACTGGCGCTTTAGCACTTAAAGAAGTGCCTGAATCATTAGTTGTAATCGGAGGAGGGTATATTGGTACTGAGCTTGGTGGAGCATTCGCAAACTTTGGTACGAAAATCACTATCCTTGAAGGTACTGATGAAATTCTTTCAGCAGGCTTTGAAAAACAAATGTCCGCAATTGTGAAGAAAAACCTTAAGAAAAAAGGCGCGGAGATTGTTACCAAGGCACTTGCTAAAGGTGTTGAAGAAACAGATACCGGTGTGACTGTTACTTATGAAGTTAAAGGCGAAGAAAAGAAAGTCGAAGCTGATTATGTATTAGTTACGGTTGGACGTCGTCCAAACACTGCTGAAATGGGTCTTGTGCAGGTTGGCGTTAAGACTACTGACCGCGGCTTGATTGAAATCGATAAACAGTGCCGGACAAATATTAGAAATATCTATGCAATTGGTGATATCGTTTCTGGTCCTCCGCTTGCACATAAAGCTTCTTACGAAGGTAAAATTGCAGCGGAAGCAATTGCTGGTCAAACTTCTGAAATTGATTATTTGGCTATTCCAGCGGTTGTATTCTCTGAACCAGAACTTGCATCTGTCGGTTATAATGAGGCAGAAGCTAAAGAGGCAGGCATTGACGCAGTAGCTTCTAAATTCCCATTTGCAGCTAATGGTCGTGCTTTATCATTGAATAGTACGGATGGATTTGTGAAATTAATTACTCGTAAAGAAGATGGACTAGTAATTGGTGCTCAAATTGCAGGTACGAATGCATCAGATATGATTGCAGAACTTGGTCTTGCTATTGAAGCAGGAATGACTGCAGAAGATATTGCTATGACTATCCATGCTCATCCAACTTTAGGTGAGATTACAATGGAAGCAGCAGAAGTAGCTCTAGGAACTCCAATTCATATTGTTAAATAAGTAGTAATGTATATTAAAAAGGCTGTTGAGAAGCTTCTCGACAGCCTTTTTTCTGTTTACTAGAGATGAGAGTTCTTGCTAGTAAACAATAAAAAGGGCTGCATCTACACATCCACATGAATTACATTGTGAAAGGTGACAGCCCCCTGTAAACAAATCATTTTTCAGTGTTTACTTTCCAAAGCCTTAGTTATTGTATTTTTTATGTCCCGTTTTGATACGCTGCTTCCGGATATTTGTCCTATAACCCCTTTTTCAGAAGTAATATAAATCGCGGGGGTTTTTTTTATGTGGAAACTCTCGAAAACATGATTATTGTCTGATGCTGTTAGTGTTTTAAGATCAGAGATATCAGTTGGGTATTCATCGTCTAATTCAAGGAGTGCATCATAATATTCGATTTCATTCATATAATTGGATTCATTAGAAAAAAAGATTAGTTTATTTTTATATTTATCTCGAATAAAGGCTTCATCTAGATGCAGGCTGCTGCATGACGTGAGCATCAAAGAAAAAAAAGCCAGAATACTGTAAAGGAAAGTTTGTTGCTTCATAGACGACTCCTTTTTTTATGCTGGAATTTTTCTGGTTAATGGTAGTTTAACATGAAAAACAGTAAATTCAGCCTTGTCATTTAAATGACATATAACTGCAAAAACAAGAACATCTAACTGACATTCTTGTCGAATAAATTAAAAGTTTTGAAATGGAATAAAGAGGTTAAAAGATACCTATAGAAGAATTACTATGCAGTGTGTAATGGGGAGGGGCAATTTCTTTTAGGAAGGAATGTATTACCTTGAAAAATTATATCGTATTCCTATTTCAGCTAATGGTGTGGAGCGGGTATACGGTCGCTGAATGGCTCTCCACTCATGATAAATTACTATTTAAGGTACTTATGTTTCTAGTATTCACGTATTTGGCTGTGTTTATCGGAAAAATAATTTTAAAGTCGAATAAACGAACCTTGTTGATAACGTGCATTAGCTTAGGAAGTTATATGGTCCTGCAATCTTGGATGCATTCCTATCTTCCGCCAGCCTCCTAAACATGAATGACCAGAACCTGCTGCATAAAAAATGGAGGAACTAGTTTGCGAAAATTGATTGGTATATTCTTAATACTATCTTGGGTTCTCATTGCCTGCAGTAATCAAGAGATAGGGGTAAAGTCATCAAGTGAGCCTTTACCTGAGAAAGAATCGGCAACTAAGGAAGGACCTTTAGAGCAGGAAGTTGAGGACAAGGAAGTGAAAGAAGAGTTGAAAAAGGATAATTTGGGGTCAGCTGATCAAAAACAATATGTACTTAATCCGAACAATTGGTCTGTAAAGCCGAAATCATCTGCGAACCCAAAAGTGGTTCTTCTTACCTTTGATGATTCTCCTGACAAATATGCCTTAGATATTGCAAAGCAATTACAGGAACTGAATGTAAAGGCTATTTTTTTCGTTAATGGTCATTTTATCGATAATGAAAAGCAAAAGAAAATCTTACGACAAATTTATGACATGGGTTTTTTAATCGGAAATCATACTTATAATCATATTAGGTTAACGGATCTATCTGAAGAAGAGCAAAGGAATGAAATAGTGAAAGTAAATGACGCTGTAGAAAAAATCACAGGAGCCCGCCCTCAATTTTTTAGAGCACCTTATGGAGCCAATACAGAGTTTTCTAAACAATTGGCAAAAGAGGAAGGGATGCTGTTAATGAACTGGAGCTTTGGCTATGACTGGCAAAAAGAATATCAAGAAAAAGAAAAATTAACGGAAATTATGCTGGATACACCTTACTTAATGGATGGTGCAAATTTATTAATGCATGACCGTAAATGGACAAGCGAAGCTATTACAGACATAGTTAAAGGCTATCAAAAAAAAGGCTATGAGATTCTTGACCCAAGCCTATTAGACATGTCACCATCCAAATAAAAAACGGACTTTTCGCATAAGCGGATTGTCCGTTTTTTATTCTTATTTCATCAAATTAAAATGCATAATTCTTTTGTTAAATAAATGTAGCTCTCCTTTTAATTTCTTGGCTAGAAATTTGCTGAATTCGTTGGCTTTTCCTTTATCACCGTAAGTGGATATTCCAGGCAGGATAAGTTCTATATAATGTTGAAATGCAGGTAGTTCTTCAGTACCTTTTACGTATTCTTTTCCTATTCCTAAAAAAATGGAATGATACCGATCTTCCGTAGCTTTTAAATGAATATAATCAGCATCCGCTTTATGTTCGATGATTTCGTATGGAAAAGCCTTATCACTGTAGTTCCAGTCTAACTGGGTGCCGGTTTTCCGAGTAATTGATTTATAATAATGGAATAATTCTTTAATATCATCTAACTGAACCACTTCAAGTGTTGATCCGGGTACTAATTTAATATAGGCATGCTCAGCCATTTTACCCCTCCTGAACGGATTAGTTTCCATTTTATTCTAGCATGTTCAAAATAAGTTATCCATCAAAAAAAGGGTGTGTTCGAATTATGATGTATATATTGGGGAAAAATATTTAAATATGTCATACAAATAGGCTTGATATTTTAAATGTGTTGTATTAATATTAACTCAACGAATATATAAAGCGTTTTCATTCTAATTTTCGGAAGGAGTCTGGAAAATATGGGAACTTTAATCTGTAAGCACTGTAACTCTACAATTGATCATTTTGAAGATGAGAAAGTTACAACCCTTTATTCTCAATGTTCTGCACATTGCCATGATGACGAAGCCGAAAAAGAATAGTAGATAGATAGATGAATAGAAGGATTCCCATTCTTTTTTTAAAATGACGAAGCAGCAATAAGCACCCAAACAGTTGTCAGGGTGCTTGTTGCTGCTTATTTTATTGCTTTATGTTCCTTAATGACGCGAAG
>NZ_JAZVJO010000488.1:0-4108 GCF_059453735.1 Peribacillus sp.
CTGAACGTTCCAAGTAATAATCGTCGTACTGTCTCTCACCTGATGCTCCTGGATGTTAGAAAGCATCTTTCTTACGGCTTCATCAGCTGGTATCTCCATTAAAGCATGATAGATTGCTGCCGAGTCAGCATAAGGCTCCCCTGGACATTCTGTCAGCCCGTCCGTGGTTAAAAAAATCTGATTGCTGCCTGTTCTTAATTCACGTGTTCCTCTAGTAAAACAGGGCATAGGCTGGTCAAAGGTATTCACTTGTCCAATCCATTCATAAAATTGCCGCTCGTTCAGCATATATTAACCCAAGTCTGCCAGTTCTGGATGTAGAAGATAAAACATGCAGTCTCCCACCGAGAGCCACCAAACATAGTTTTCTTTTCTTACCACGAATAAGCAGGCGGTTTCCCCTTTCACTTCTCGGCACGCTTGTAGAAAATCATGGCTTTGAAGAATAGTTAATATGTGCTCCTCTATTTGTTTGAGTGCAACGGGGCTTGGCTGGGAGAGTATCGTTTCCACGTTCAATTGTTCTTGTTGAAAGCGATCTACAATAAGTGCCGCACTATCTGCTGAGTAATGAGCATCAAGGACCACCGCAAACTCCCACTCTCGCTGTTCATCCGCCCAAACGATACAGCCATCCTCATTTTTGTATGCACCAGCCGCTGAACTTCCGCCAAACCGGCCCACTGTTACTTGCTTCACCTGCACGACACTTACTTCATCCACAAATGGATGTTCACTTCCAACCCAGCCTAGTTTAATCATGCTGATGATCCTCCAAATAGGATTTTATACGTAAACTGAGCCTTTCAATATCGGCCGCATCTCCTACTGGCGCTTCACTCCATTCATAAACATCAAACGCATGCTCCGCTCCTTCAGAGTGGTCGAGAGCCCTGCTGACTCTTGCCATGATGACGCCAAACGCCTGCGCTTCTGCTAGATTCATATCTCCAATTAACCTAGCATGACGTTTTAAATCAATCATAATATGTCCTAGATATCCAGGTTGGCCATTATGATCAATATGACCGACATATACGTAATCATCCTCAAAGATAACTGGCCCTGCAGTCTCTTTATTTCCCACATGCTTCGTACAGATAAAACAGTCTTCCATGTTATGTCCCCCTTACTCGTTTTCCGAGATTATAGTACGAAAAGTAATAAAATGGTATTTTTATTTTTATCTAGACTAATTCTATTAACGAGCTTTGGTGAATTAAGGTAGATTTCTCCAATAATCTCCTGTAATTGATGATTCCCTATATCTGTATTTGTCATGACGACTAGTCCAGTTTCTAAAGAGGGTAATGCCGCCATCAAACATTAATAACCTCCACCCCAGCCTAACTCACAAAAAAAGACATGGGAGGTTACACCATGTCTTTTTTGGATATCTATTTGATAATAAATTCTCTTAACGTTATTTCTAATTCGTTGATTAATTCGTTTACGTTTTGTGTATATTGAGCTAGTTCGTTAGATGATGCTGCTTGTTCCTCCATCGAGGAGGCTATTTCTTCTGAGGCTGCTGTTGTTTGTTGAGACACAGCTGTTATTTCTTCAATCATAGCCATGACCGTTTTCTTCTGCTCATTCAGCACGCTGATTGTTTCTGTCTCTTTATTTATGGATTGCGATATCTGTATGACTGAAGTCTCGAGTTCAACCATAGAGTCTCGTACAGTTAGGACGGCACTCTTTTGGTCCATGCTGATTTGGTTGGTTTCATTCGTTGTTTTCAACAGGTCCTCTGTATCTGATAAAACACTATTAATAATATTTTGAATATCAATCGTGGCTTTCTTGGAATCATCGGCAAGTGTTCGTACTTCATTTGCAACGACAGCAAATCCCTTTCCATGTTCACCGGCTCTAGCTGCCTCAATAGATGCATTTAGAGATAATAGATTGGTCTGCTTAGCAATTTGAGAAATGGCATGTGTTACATTTGAAATCGTTTTCGATTTTTCAACTAGACTAGTACTCATATGCGTAACAGATTTGAAGGCCGCTTCTAATTTTTGATAAGAAGTTTCTAGTCTATCTACTTGTTCTTTGCCTGTTTCTAATTTTTTAGAAGCTGAATGTAACACTGATTGAGTCTGATTAGATTGCTCCCTTAATTCATCCATTTCGTTGCTTAGTTCACGAATGGCATTTGCACCCTGCTCGACTTGTTCTGATTGATTGGCTGCCCCTATAGCAATTTCTTCGATTGCACGTGATACCTCAGAAATCGCCGTACTACTTTCAGCAGCAATAACACTTAATCCGCCCGTTGCTTTTGTCACAGACTGTGTGTTCTCCTTAACTTTCTCAATGAGTCCTCTCAATCTGCTAAGCATGGCATTATAACTTACCGATAGATCACCAAATTCGTCATTTGCTTTATAGTGGTATTCTGTGACTAAATCACCACTCGCTGTTTTTCCGATCACACCTTGTAGGTTAGAAATGATTTTTCTTAAAAAATTGGCTAAGAAAAGCGCACATATTACTCCAAATAGTAAGCCAAATAGTTCAGAAGATATGGCAGCTTGTTTAATTTCATTTAATTTAGAAGCTATAATCTCGTCAGAGGTAAACGATAACACTTTCCAATTCAGCTCCGGCACGCTATTGACCTGACCAGTATACGTTTTACCATCCCATTTTAACGGTTGTGAAGTAACGGTCTTCCCTTCATACATCTTCGTTACCCAATCAAATTGTGAAGAAAATTGTTTCGGATCTGTTAATAAATCTTCAACACCTTCTACCGTACCGCTGTTTTTAGGGTTGATATTTCTACCGTCCATCCCCTCCATAAAGGAAGAAACAATAAATCCTTGTGAATCGAGAATGATTAGCTGACTATTGGAATGGTCTTCGATTTCTATTCTCGTCTTTCCTATAGTGGATAAATCAACATCATAACCTAATGCACCTACCATTTTTCCTTCTAATAGGACTGGTGTCACAACAGATGTCATCATTTTTTGTGATGATTCATCTTTATAAACATCCATCCATCTCGTTTCTGGAGTCTCTGTTAATGCTTTAAACGTTAAGGTCTCTCTAGCATCTTTGGCATAGTCAATCGGTGGATACATCGTTAAACTACCGTCATTTCCATCCATATAATAAGCGGAAATAAGCGATTTATCATTTTTTTGAACCGATTCTAGTATTTCCGACATACGGTCTTTAGACGTAGAATCGATTTGTGTGGTGACAATATGAGCCAATTGTTCAAGGGCGTTTTCATAACTCTTCAAATCTAAGTTAATCTGAGCTGCCGCACTTTTTGCATAGCTTATATTTGATGTTTTAGTATCCTCTTCAAATATAGATGAAACCTTGATATATACGGATGAGACAGATCCCACAAGCACGAGCAGAACGATAATACTAATAAAGAACATCCATTTCAGTCGAATGGATACCCTCTTTTTTCTTTTTTCTTTATTTTTTCCTATTAACTTTGCCATTGGCTTCTGCTCCTTCTTTTTAACAATCATTCATGATGTTTTTTACGCGTACAAATTACTATCGGTAAATAACTTAAATTTTAAAGTACGTTTATAGGGGTCATAGAAAAAAGGATCTTAAAAAAAGACCCTTCACATAAAAGAATGACTTATCGGATTGCCGGAATTTTAATTTTTACAGTAAATTCTTCATCCTTATGGACAAAGTCTAAAAATCCGTGATGTGCCGTAACAACATCTGCGATTATCTTTGTGCCCAGCCCGTCGTGACCTTTCCCCTTAGTTGTTTGTCCGGACTTTTTAAACAGTTCATCCAGTACATTAGCGGGAACTGGCAGACTCTTATTCTTACAAATGAGTAAATACAAACCGCTTCGTTTATAAAATTGCAAGGTGAGTATCCCCTGTTTTTGATGAACCTGCTGCCATTGCTCACAAGATTCAATGCTATTCGCTAACAAATTACCAAGTAATATGACCGCTTCTTTGTCAGGCAGCGGCAAAGTAGATAGCGGAATGTCCAAATCATAAACTATATCAATTCCCGCTGTTTGTCCACGCCGGTACATTTGATGTAAAACACCTGCAACCGTACCCCGCTCCCCTTTAATCGATAGATTCGTCTCTTCATACCC